>NZ_JAXGFQ010000045.1:0-13158 GCF_051020825.1 Moorella naiadis (nom. illeg.) | reverse complement strand
CCCCCCCCCCCCCCCCCCCCCCCCCCCCCCCCCCCCCCCCCCCCCCCCCCCCCCCTATTTTATGTATTAAATGTAAATATTTAGAAATAGCCGATCTTCAACTCGTAGAACCTTCTTTAAACACTAATCCTCTTTTAACCACCTATCCAAAAATTCCACCCCTGCAAGAAACCCTGCTAGGTTTTTTCCCCTTAATCAGGCTGATAAATGGGCCGAAATTAATTCCCCGCCCACCTGAAATCAACTACAATTAGCGAAACAACATAAGGTTTTAGTGAAAAAGGCAAACCACCTGAAAGGGTGGGACGCAAAGCTATGGGTCTACAGCCGTTACCGGTATGACTGCCAGGCTGCCACTAGATAAAGCTTTGGTTTTTAATAAAGGCAGCCCGGTCATGTTAACCTGGCTGCCTTTCTCCTTTTCTATTCAGAATTCGGGGGTGGGATAAATGGAGAGCAAGGCGGTTGCAGAAATATTGCTCGAAATCCAGAAGTTCTGGCCGGAGCTATACTTCCACTCAATATCGGTTGCCAATTTAGCGTTAAGGATGGCCGTTGACCTGGATGTTGAGGCAGTCCATTATAAGGAAATTTTAGTTGGGGCTCTCTTACACGATGCTGGCAAGACAAAAATTAAGCGAGAAATATTGCAGAAGCCGGGACCGTTAACCTCGACCGAATGGAAAGAGATAAAAAGACATCCCCGGTATGGAGCCGAGTGGCTCGAGAATAGGGGTTGTAACTCGGAAGTGGCGGCGATCATCCGTTACCACCATGAAAGGTGGAATGGGGAAGGCTATGCCGGGCTTAAACGCCACCAAATCCCTTTTTTCGCCATGATAGTGGCCATTGCCGACGCCCTCGATGCCATGACAGCGCCCCGGCCATACCGTCAAGCTGTTGAATTCAGCAGGGCCTTGGCAGAAATACATATGCAGGCCGGCTTACAATTTGATGCCTCGGTATTGTCTCGGTTAAGCCAAAAGGATACCTATCGCCCGGAAACCTACAGCCATCCCTGCGCCATTGAGAAGCAAATACAAGTAGAGAAGAACTGGCTGCAAAGGCTTATTGATGTTTATAGTGATTTATCTCATCCTGTAGTAATTGCCCAAAGCCACTGGGTGGATAAGCTAGTAGCGGCCAGTTACCAGTTATCGGCAGACCCGAGGGGTGATTCTGCTGTGC
Source organism: Moorella naiadis (nom. illeg.) (assembly GCF_051020825.1). Taxonomy (NCBI): domain Bacteria; kingdom Bacillati; phylum Bacillota; class Clostridia; order Neomoorellales; family Neomoorellaceae; genus Neomoorella; species Moorella naiadis (nom. illeg.). The sequence continues at coordinate 11,970 of NZ_JAXGFQ010000045.1, read as the reverse complement.
AGGTTTAGGGCTCTTGGACCAAACACTGGCTTCAAAGGGGTGTTAAGATATGCAACAATGCAGCCAGTGTAACCAGAAGACACCGGACCGTTCTTGCCTTGATTGCGATTACTTCATGAGCCCTGGCTCTTTGCGCCGGAAGCCTCCAGCGCCCATAGGAATAAGTCTGGTTACATCTGACGGGAGACGCTATGGTGGCCGTATCCTGGTCTTAAATACTATGGAGTTGGGTTTAGAAACAAATGCTCCCGTTCCCGGTAAATATCGTATTTATCTCCAGCAGAACCTGAGCCTGGATGTAGCCGGGGTGCCCACCAGGGGCAAGAGCAATATTCACCTCTTTGATATCCTGGCTGTTTACCGGGACCAGGAAACAGCTACCCGCCTTGGCAGTGAAGAGTACGCTTTATTAACTGGAAGTACGGGGGACTTCATTGAACAAGTATCCCAGCTGGTCCCCGCCCACCTGCAGGATCTGGTAAAGGAGCGGCTACTTGCCGAGATCCAGAACTCTGAAATTTTGAATGCTATGCAAGTCGGCAGGGTGATGCGCTACGAAAAAGGACGACTTCACCATTTAGGCGGCCGGGCTGATCTGGAATTACCCCCGTCGGAAATAGAAAAACTGGTACGCAAGGCGATTCGCCAGGGGGCCCACTGCCGGGAACTCATTGTGAGTAGCGATGGGCAAAGGGTTTTTGACCTTCACGGTATCCCCCTGGACCCTTACTCTGGGGGCTTACTGGCCTTCGATATTACGGAGATTATCAATAAAGAAAGGCAGATGCGCCGGCAGGAGATGCTTGCTTACCAGGAAGCCGTTGCTGCTGTTACCAATGGCCGGTTGCGGCTCTGGACTTTGGAAGAAATTGCGCCCCTGCTTTCACAGGGACATGAGCTGGCCAGGGGTGAAGTTCAGAAAGCTGCCGATGTTGCCCTGGCGCGGAGTAAATTGCGCAGTTTATTACCGGCCATTTTTCATGACCGCCAGCACGGTATTTACCTGTGCCTGACCGAAGCCTTAACCAATGCCTTAAAACATGCTGGCGGGGGCGAATGGGTAGCCAGGCATGAGGATGAAACCCTGCGCATAATTGTCCAGGACCACGGTCAGGGAATCAAGCTCAAGGATCTCCCCAAGGCAACTCTGTTGCAACATTACTCCACAAAGGAATCCCTGGGTTGCGGGTTTACTTTAATGCTTTATTATACCGATAAACTCTACCTTGCTACGGGAAATGCTGGGACGACCCTCGTCCTCAATTTTTGTCAAGTAGCGGGGCAAAAAGCCTGTTAAATAAAGCGAAGGGGAGGAGAGATTATGCTAGTAGTTAAGGTAACCAAGGTTAATGGTAGCCGCTGTTTAAACCTTGAAGGGGAGTTAGACATGGAAACCCTGGCTATGGTGGAACAGGCGGCTGAAGCCCGGGATGGGGAGTGCCAGCTCATTATCAACCTGGCGGGGGTTTTGTTTATTGATTCGACAGGTCTTAGGGGGTTGTTAACTATCCAGCGCCGGTGGTTGGCAAAAGGAGGGGCGGTGTACCTTATTAACCCCTCTCTGGAGGTCGCTGAGGTTTTCCGCCTCGTAGGCCTGGAAGAACTTTTACAGGGAACTAGAGCAGAGATAGTGAAGGCAGGTGAAGATTAGATGACCCTGGGTACCGGTAGAATAGAAAAGCAAATAATACATGCCGGTATACAGGGAGCCGGTTGTAGTATTCCAGCGGATGTGGAGGGCGGTGACTTTTTTGACTTTATTCCCCTGGGCGGGGAACGACTTATTGCAGCAATAGGTGATGTAATGGGCAAAGGCAGTACGGCTGCCAGGCAAATGAAGGACCTTAGGGTAACATTGCGTACCTGTGCCGGAAACAACATGCCACTCCTGGCGATAATGGAACAAATAAATGAAATGGGCGGGAGACAACTTCGGCTCGCCGGGTCCTTTGCAACCTTGTGCCTTATATCTTACGAGACGCGTAATGCCTGCTTAACATCCCTTTGTGCGGGGCACCCGGCGCCTCTGGTGTTTAATGGTAGTAAGGTACATGTTCTCAAGGTGAGAGGTGCTGCCTTGGGGCTCCTGGAAGGATACCAGGGAACTGGGCCAGATGCGGTTTGTTTAGCTCCCGGTGATGTAATCCTCCTGTATACAGATGGCCTGGTGGAAGCTCGCAATGGGCAGGGGGAAACCTACGGTTTAAGGCGCCTGGAGGAAATAACTTCAGCAAATTCCTGCCACAATGCAACCGAACTGCGGGAAACTATCTTGAACGATTTATTTACCTTCACTGGCTGTAGGCAGCAAAGGGATGATGTCACCCTGGTAGTGTTGAAGACGGGCAGGTGAAAGCAGATGAATGGTTTGGAAGTAAGAGTATATACAAAAACGGACAAGACTGTCCTGCAGGTAGCGGGAGAGCTTGATTTTAGCAATATCAACTTGTTACAGCAAGAGATTGAACGCCAGGAAACAAGAACGGTAGAAATAGATTGTGGCGATTTGCAGTTTATGGATTCCTCCGGGGCAGGTATGCTCCTTTCCATGGCCAGGATCCTGGACCTGCAAAACCGCACCCTTAAAGTTACCCATATACCTGAGCCTATTCGCCATGACCTAGAAATAATCGGCTTTTTCCGCGTTTTAGAAACCCTTGAGGCAGCCCGCCTGACCGGAGGGAATTAATGGTGAGGGGAAGTCATACGCAAGATAGCATGGCAACGAGGGCTCTGAACCTGGCTCCGGATAGTACCGGCGCTAACAATTTGTCAGCTACGGTAGCGATTATTGACGGGTACCCGGTGATAAAGCACCCGCCGGGAGGACCTTACCCGGTGATAGTACCCTGCCAAGGATTGCGCTTGGTGGTAAACGGCAGGGAACGAAAGGAACCAACGCCTGTAACTGTAGAAGACAAAGTGGAAATACTTCCGGTTGAGGAAAGGCAGGAGGGATACTGGCGCGTAAAGGTTAGTGGGAATAAGCTCGAAGCTTTACTGCAAATGCAACCCGGCGTAATACGGCGCCGGCGCCTTAAAGATTTGCCCCCCGCCCAGGTTTTGCAACTTGAAACCAGGGAGCAAGAGAGTTTTTATCCACCCTTCACCCTGGAGGATCTGGTCCGGGAGCTTAAAAGCCAGGGTATCCAGTACGGTATCGACTGGCAGGCGTGTGCCCGTCTGGCCGAAGTACCGGCAGAAGGAACCTGGACCATTGCCCGTGGCCGACCGGCTTTGCCAGGTAAAGATGCCACTGTTGTATTATTATTTACCACCCAGGACAAGGTGCCTGTAACCATCAAAGAGGAAGAGCAGAACGTTAACTTTCGTGAGCGCTTTCAATTTACCTCGGTTGAACCCGGCACGGTCCTGGCCAGGAAACATCCTGTTACCCAAGGCCAGCCAGGGAGGGCCGTAACGGGAGAAATAATCCTGCCACCGGAGCCCCGGGAAATTGGACTGGTTGCCCTACAGGGTGCCATTTTAAGCGAGAATGGTTTAGAAGTGGTAGCCGCCCGGGCGGGACGACCTGTAGCCAGGAAAACAAAAGATCGGGTAATTATCGAGGTAATCCCGGCCCTGAGCCACGGTGGCAATGTTGATCTTACTTCGGGTAATATCACCTTCAGCGGCGATGTAATTATAGCAGGGCAAGTTGAAGAAGGGATGGCTATTGAGGCGGGAGGGAATGTGTATGTCGGGGATACCATATCCAGGGCTATGGTCCGGGCAGGAGGTTCCATTGAGGTAGCCGGCAATGTCTTTGTCTCGGTACTGGCTGCCGGGGGTACTACCGCCTTTCAGCAGGGGTTGAGTCCGCTTCTGACAAGGATTGCTGATGACCTGGAACGATTGCTTGCCGCTATTAAGCAGCTATTAAGACACCCTTCCCTAAAGAAAGATGACCTTAAGGGCGGGATTGGCCCCTTGGTACTTTTACTTATGGAAAAGAAGTTTCAAGACCTTGCTTCTACAGTGGAATTGTTGCAGAAAGAGGTACAAAGACTGCATTCAATACCCTTGGGTGCGCCGGAAGGACTCCTAAACGATTTGGAATATCTGGCCCGTTCGCCTTTGGCCATTAAGAGGATGGGATGCCTGGAAGCGATGCTCAAAAAGGTTACAACCTGGCGGGAGGATATTGGTGCCACTCCCCAGGTCGAGGCCGATGTTACCATTAATTACGCGGTTAATTCTACCATTGTGGCTACCGGCAATATAAAGGTAGTGGGGGATGGCTGTTACCACTCCCGGCTGCAAGCCGGGAAGTCGGTAACCATAAACGGTGTTTTTCGCGGCGGCGAGATCCAGGCTCAGGGTGATATTTATATCAGGGAACTTGGTTCCCGCAGCGGTACAGAAACCAGGGTTGTCACCCGGTCCGGAGCCAGGGTGACGGCAGGTCATGTTTTTGAAAACACATCCATTCAAATAGGGCCGCGACTGCATTCTTTTAACCAGGAAGAACGGGGAGTCAGCTTATGGCTTGACCGGGAAGGGGAGATTATTAAACATTATTTCACAACGCCCGTGTTGTAGATCATCTGGCAAAGGTAACCACAACAAAAAAGCAACCGGTTAAGGTTGCTTTTTAATACTGCGAGGACGATGTTCAATGCCAAGATGAGCTTTTAATGCATTTTGTAGTACCTGTGAAAAATTAACTCTTTTTTCCTCAGCTATTCTATTTAACCATTGAGGGACAGTTAAGGTCTTTTTAACAGATGTATTTTCTATCGCTTCACGATACGTAGGCATATAAACTTCAATTAAAACTGGTATTTGATTGGGTCCGAGATGTAATTTATTAATTGGTGTGGGTTCGGGGATAGGATCCCCATCTTGTTCCATACTCCATAAATGCAGGGCCATAGCTTCTTTAGCATTTCTGATAGCCTCATCTGTAGTATGAGCGCAGGGCAAACATCCTGGCAAGTCATTTGTATTTATATCACTAAAAGTATATATTATGTATAAACAAAAGAAGAGGTGAAAACGTTATGCAACTTCATGTGCAAAAGTGGGGCAATAGTTTGGGGACTCACATCCCTGTAGCGCTGTCCCCAAAAATTGGCCTTAGAGAAGGTACGCCGGTGGCCAATACAATGCAGCAGAGCTACAAGTTAAAAGCTAGTCCCTTGAGTGAAAAATACTTACTAGAGCTTAAGTTTCCGGGAAACGGCGATAATATTGCTGATGCAGACCGTTTACGCCAAGCACTGGAAACCCAAATTGGCTGTCCCGTGAGTATTCCTCTTGAGTTACTAAGGGAAATCCCGGAAAAGTTACGCCAGAATGATTGGAAGGTAACAGTAACTATAGGCTACTACTGGCCTCCGGGGTGGGGGTTAGAACGACTGGTCGCCGAGTTAGTGGAAGTAGGGCCGGGTTCTGACCGGTTAGGACCCTTTGGCCTGGCGGTGGACTTGGGCAGTACCACTGTGGGAGGATATTTGTGGGATCTAGGTTCAGGTAAACTTCTCGCTGCTGATGGTGTGACTAATGCACAGACGAGGCTGGGAGAAGATATCCTGACTCGTATTCATTACGCAGCTACTCCTCAGGGACTAGCAGAACTGCAGCAGTTAGCAAGCATGAGTATAAACAGGATAATTGATTTGGTGACCAAGCAGGCTAACATAGTACCGCAGGATATTACCGTAGGGGTAATCAGTGGTAATACAACTATGGTGCATCTATTGCTGGGTCTACCAACAGCAAATATCTGCCGGAATCCTTATGTACCTGTAGTTAACGCTCCGGGGTTTTTCCCGGCAGTAATGATAGGTCTGGATCTCCACCCGCGAGCTCTCGTTTACCTTTTACCCAGCGTAGGTAGTTATGTGGGAGGAGACATCCTGGCGGGTATTTTAGCGAGTGGTATGCACCGGCAAAAAGAGGTCAGCCTTTTGGCAGACATTGGTACCAACGGAGAAATGGTTTTAGGCAATCGAGAATGGTTGGTGGTAGCTGCTGGAGCAGCCGGCCCGGCCTTGGAAGGTGGGGTAGTAGCTTGTGGCATGCGGGCTGAACCTGGCGCAGTTTGTCAGGTGCGTATAGATGCGGATACAGGTAAGGTGACTTACCGCACTATTGGAGATGTACCCGCGTGCGGTATTTGTGGTTCAGGCCTTGTGGATGCAATTGCTCAAGCGCTGCTAGCAGGGATTATTAATCAGCGAGGAGAATTACGTGAACCGCTTACTTCTCTAGTGGTTGTGCCGGCAGAGGAAAGCGCTACTGGCCAGCCCATCGAGCTCACTGCCGTAGACATCCAGCGGCTGTTGCGCACCAAAGCTGCAGTTAACGCGATCATAACTACGCTGCTGGAGAGTGTTGGGTGTACTTTTGCCGATCTTAAGTACTTTTATGCTGCTGGTGCATTTGGCGATCACCTAGATATTGAATCAGCTATTACCCTTGGGCTATATCCCGACCTGCCGCGGGAAAATATCGTACGCTTAGGAAACAGTTCTGGTACAGGCGCCAGCCTGGTCCTTACTGACATTAATAAGGCGCAGGAGTTAGAAGAAATAGCCCGGCGCGTTACGTATCTGGAGATGAACAATAGCCTGCAATTTATGGCCCATTTTACCGCAGGCCTGTTTTTTCCCCACACCGACCTTGACCTTTTCCCTACTGTTAAAGCTCGCCTAAAACACTAGTAGGTCGTGTCCTGAACCAGTTTTCGCCACAGCAAAACTTTATATCGTGTATAAGTTAAACTGATTGGACGTACAATCTTTTCTATGTTACATTCTTTTTATAGGTTACACCCTTAATGAAGTAAAGTAAGGAGAAGAGCAATTATGATTAAAAAGTACGCCAACAAGGGTTTTATACAACAGCTGGATGGTACTTACGCTGTCTTAATTCATCCTCTCAATGGATACCTGGAACCCGAACAGCTAGAGACCATACGTAGGCTGACCCAACAATACGGAAAGGCAAAGCTCACGGTTACCGAGGCTATCATGATTTACGGGATAAAACCCGAGAACCTTGACCAGGTGGCCGCAGAGTTAGAAAAGGTGCGCCTACCTTTGGCTGATATAGGTCCGGTGGTGCGAAATGTCAAAGTATGTGCCAGTCAGTATTGTAAGCATGTTATCCGCGATGTTACTCCTCTGGCAGCACAAATCAATCCGCGCCTCGCAGGAATGGCGACGCCGAAAAAATTTAAGATGGCCCTGAATGGCTGCCCCAATTCATGCGTGGAGGCGCAACTAAACGACCTGGGTATCATTGCTGTCCAGGACGGGTACTGGCTTTACCTTGGAGGCAAAGGAGGACGTCAACCCCAATTGGGTACTCGGCTGGACATGGTTATCAAGGAAGAGTATCTAGTCGAAACTGTCGAACGGATAGTTAAGGGCTCTCTCCAGGTTGCCCAGAACGAGCGCCTGGCTGAAGTTATTAACCGGATGGGCCTTCTGCCATTCCTGAAGGTAGCACTGGCATGGAGTAGTGAAGGAATCAAGACGTGCATAGGCGCGCGGTATTGTAAAAACGGTGTTGGTGATGTCCATGCTATTGCGGAGCGCCTAGTGTCCTCTGGCAATTTACAAGGAAATCTCACTATCAGCGGCTGTGGCAATGCATGTGCTATGGACAAGGAAGCGGATTATAATGTTGTTATTTTGAAAGACAGGTTATGGGTATATAAAAATGGCGATATGGATGTTGCTAATACGGATCAGTTGCCTGAGTATCTTAAAAGGAAGGGTATTTTAAAATAACTTCAATTTGAGTTTAGCAGAGAAGGGGTGTTGGGATGAATAGATTGAAAGTCCTTTTCCATGTTAACGAATCTGGCAGATGGCAAATAGTACTCGTGAACATCGCTAATTTTTTGAATGATGTGGGGCAAGGAAATGCTGACATCGAAGTAGTGGCCAACGGTGAGGCGGTTGCTATTTTCGGGAACAGGTGCCTCCTTGCCGGAGGTGACGGCCGGGGGGCAAGCTGCGGGACAGCTAATGGTTCGCTGATGGAGGAGATGAAGAAGTTATCGGAGATGGGAGTAAACTTTGTAGCGTGTCGGAACGCTCTTAAAGGTCAGTCCATCGACGAGGACAGCCTCCCCAACTTTCTGACAGTTGTACCGGCCGGCATAACAGAAATCGCCAGGAAACAGGCTGAAGGGTATGCCTACATCAAGCCTTGATTATGTGCCCCATGTAGGGGAAGTGATAAACTTCCCCTTTTTGTAACTCGAGCGTACGGCAACAAAAAAAAGAGGGGCCCGACCCAGCAGAATAAAGGAGGCCAATAAAATCAATGGAAGGAATTGTTGGGGCTAACCCCCTGATATGGAAGGGCAATGTAAGCCCCTCCGAAAAATTTTTTCGAAACCTGTTTTTGGGACAGAAGTATCCTCCCCCTACTACTTTAAGGCAGTAATTCAAAGTTGAGCTTTTACTGGTTTTTAGCTTCTCCCGCCCGGTTCTGGCAGCCAATCATGGGCGGGGAGTAAGCTGTCAAGGGCCGCGCAGCGGCCCGCCCTATAATCCCGGAGCTGCCGGGCGGATTTGGAATTATTTTTATCTTGCTTTTTTATCACCCATTATCCAGGGTAGAGGGGGCAATAGGTGGGTGAGGTTAAACGGCGGAACTTTAAATTAAGCCAAGCGACCAGGCTCCAGTTATTAACGCCCTTCAGAGCTTCTCAATGATCATTTCCCTCGGTAAGATTTCGCCGTGAGTGAGCCGATCTCCCTTCGATTATATTTTAACTGAGTGATCGCGACTCAGCCGGACGCAGACCATCGCCGTGACGGTCGATGCGGTCAACCACGTGACGGAGGCGGCTACAACTCTGGTGGCGTCTCCCTACAGCATCTTGACAGCGCGCGAGACCTTGCGCTTGATTTCGGCGCATACTTCTGATTTCAATGAGGAGTTAGGCGCAAAGCATATTGTTTTCCTAAACCTGCCATGGTAGAATAAAACTGTGGAACATGAAGAAAATGGCCATAATCAAAAACCTAATTTGAACCAACCCCAAAATAGTCAAGTTTATCACCGATACTCCTGAGATGGTCAGAAATACTGAAGTCATTTACCGCCATACCCGATAGCTAACGTATGTTGCAAATTTCCTGCCTACCTGCGCCGAGCAATAATCGCTAAAGCCTTCGGCATGGCGTAAAGCTAGCATTCCAACTACCAGCGGTGGCTGTTACAAAGGGGGGAAAATAAAGACAGCCCCTTAATTTAATAAAATGTCTAAGAATACCTAGCGGAAAGGAGAGGTTAGGCTTTGCGAAAGTTGTTGACGCGTTTGTTTTTATCTTTAGCAGGTATAATTTTAACTTTACTTTTTGCTTCTACTGGTAGTTTCGCGGCTCGTAACCCCTTTTTAATTCCCGGCCAGGATGACATGCCCGCTGCGGAGCAGATTCTCGTTAAATTTAAGCCCGGCATCCCTCAAGCCGTTAAGGAGAGGGTACATGTTCAAAATGATGCCCAGGTAATTGACGCTATCCCTGAGATAGGAATAGAAGTAGTTAAGGTTGCAAAGGGAAAAGCCCAGGAGAAGGTGGCCAATTACAACCGCAATGCCTATGTGGAGTTTGCCGAGCCAGACTACATAGCCCACGCCGTCTTCATTCCTAATGATCCCTATTTTGAGAAACAGTGGGGGATGGCCAAGATTCAGGCACCGGATGCCTGGGATGTGACCAAGGGGAACCGGGAAGTAAAAATCGCCATTTTAGATTCCGGGATTGACCAGGACCACGAAGACCTAGCAACCCAAATTGTGGCCAACGTTAATTTGACCTTTAGCAAGACAGTAGATGATAAATTCGGTCATGGTACTCACGTAGCGGGAATTGCTGCAGCGGCTACCAACAACGGCAAAGGGGTGGCAGGTGTCGGCTTTAAGTGCAGCCTCATAAACGTTAAAGTCTTAGGCGATGACGGGAGCGGTTACTATAGCTGGTTGGCCAAGGGTATTATATGGGCCACTAAAAATGGAGCCAAGGTCATAAATATAAGCGCCGGCAGCAACAGTCCGTCTAAGGTATTAGAAAAAGCTATCAATTATGCCTGGAGCCAGGGAGTGGTCTTGGTAGCCGCGGCCGGTAATGACAATTCCTCAGTTCCCTTTTATCCTGCTTTTTATACCAATTGCATCGCCGTAGGAGCTACAGACGAAAACGACAGCCGTGCGTTCTTTTCTAATTATGGGCCGTGGGTGGACATTGCTGCACCAGGTTTAAACATCTTTTCAACCACCCCCAACCACGACAATTTTATTCACAATTATGGCATAGCGCTGGGCTACGACTACCTGTCAGGGACCTCTATGGCCAGCCCGCACGTAGCCGGCATAGCAGCTTTAGTCTGGGCGAAGTATCCTCACTCGAGCAATGCGGAGATAAGAAAGAGGATCGAGGCAGGTGCGGATCCCGCAGAGGGCTTTGATCCGCCTATAGGACGGGCTAACGCCTATAAGGCTTTACGGTGAAACATAAGTTTCGAGGCGGGCTAATTCCAAATCCTTTTCTGCCATAAAGATAAAAGTTAGCAGCCCACGGGGAGATAAAGCAGCTTTAGCTACCTCAGCGACCATGAGGGGACGAGTGACAACCTGGGGATAAAATTTTGGGGGTTCCGGCTCGATAAACTTTATTCTTATAATAACTTCCCAATCATATTGGGCTATCTGCGAAATTGAGATTTTATACCCGGGATTAGGTTTTATCCCCCAACAGGCGAGGAGATAGACATTTTGGATGAAGTCTGCTCCCTTGGGGGCTGTAGGGTAAAACTTTTGGTAGTTTTCTTCAGTAAGCACTAAAAAGAGCGCTTCTGGAGAAGAAATGGCCCAGGAGCCAGGATTGGGCAGGAGGCGGAAAGGTATAGAATCATATATTTTCCGGCCGGACACCCCCACACCTCCTTTTGCAGATAGGTCTTCCGATTTTCATATGCTTCTTTCACCGCTTCATCCTGGCAGGAAGCTGGTCTTTCCCCAAACAAAAATCATTGCTCCACTTGTTTTTTCAGCACGGCGATTTCGTCTGGAGCATTGGGGAGGCCGGGGCTGCAAGTTATTATACGGTAAGGGATCACCGTTTTCTGGATACTATTATACCATATTTTTGCGGCACAAAGATGGGGAGGAACCGTTAAATCTTTGGGCAGTAGAAGCCGCAGGCTTGCCTTTCCGACCGGACTTTTTCCACAGCTTGGGCCAGGGTTCTTTGCCAGCCAGATAAAATCTTTAGCCCGTAGTTGGGCTGACACCCGGCGTGTACCGGTCAGGTAGATGTCCAGGCCCGTCAAGCTGGCCGGTTTATTTTCCTCCTGGCCGGCAAGCCGGGTGAATGCATTCCCGAGCAGATTAAAGAGTGCCACGGAGATTCTTCGAATCACCCTGGCGTCAAACAAAAAGATTAAGACTAATTTTTTGGTATAATCCTGTGGTATCGGGATCAACTCTACCAGAAAGTAGCTAGAAAAATTATTGCCAATAAGGAGGGCATATTGTTTAATGCAGAAAATCGGAGCTTTGCCCCGAGAGGTTGATCCCAAGGTTCCTTCGCTGCGGGATATTTTTTTGGCCTTTTTTAAGATGGGTTTTACCGCATTCGGTCCAGCCATGATGGCAGAAACGAAAAAGAACATTGTTAAGCGCAAGGGGTGGCTCAAAGAGGAAGAGTTTCTAAACGGTCTAGCCTTGGCGCAATTTTTACCGGGCGCAACCTTTGTCACGTTGACCGTATTTATAGGCTACCGGCTTAGGCATTTAGCCGGTGCCGCCGCCAGCTTTACCGGTTTTTTGCTGCCTCCCTTCGGGCTGATGGTGCTGCTGTCTTACTTTTATTTCCGTTACAGCGGCGTGCCACTGGTCAATGTCGCCTTTCGGGGTATCCAGGCCATAGTGGTAGCCCTGGTGGCCAACGCGACGCTGGAGTTGGGTAAGTCAGTAATCAAGGGCTGGCAGGCAGCCTTGAT
>NZ_JAXGFQ010000044.1:0-13766 GCF_051020825.1 Moorella naiadis (nom. illeg.) | reverse complement strand
CAACCAGGCTTGAGGGCGTAAGACTACCGCCTTACGTTTGCCTCAAGCCCCCGGCCTTGTGCTGGGGGTGGTTGACGGTGGCATTGTTGTTTATATCCACGTCATGGCTTTTATCGGTCGTCAGGTAAAAGAACAGGTTGGCTGCTGGCATGGCTCCCAGACGACAGTTATTGCCCGCATCTAAATCGCCTTTAAGGTAAAACGTTGCTGGCTGGGTCTGGGTTAAAGTTGCGCCGTTTTGAAATGAGGCGTCATTGCCGATATACCATGTCGTCGTTCCCGAAAGGTTTAAGCTGCTGTTGTTTTCCAGCTGCAGGTCGCCTGAGATATAAAATGTAACCTGACCGTTGACCTTCAGGCTGGCATTATTGTCGAGCTGGAAATCTCTGGTCACATATATGTTCGCCGGGCCGGTGATAGCGGTGCTTTTGTTGTTATTTAGCTCAAAGCTGGCAAACCAGTGGTCGCCGGGTCCTACCCCCTGGTCGGGGTTCAGCGTTTCAGGATGCAACCCCCGGGGTACGGGGGGCAGGTTGAATGTTATCTCTGGATACTGGTAGCCTTCATAATACCCTTCTTCTCCCGGCAGAGCGCTCAAGTCTACAATAGCCTGGGGGAACAATGTCCCACCTACATAGTAGACCATCAGGCTGGCCGTATTTTTGACGCCCCGGTACGTGCCCGTAGATGTTATTTTTAACTTGCCGCTTCCTGCGGGAATGACCTGAACACTGTAAGAAGCGTCGCTGCCCATTACCGCAGGGTCGCTGGTGATCTGGGCCGGCTGCTCGCCTTTTTCGATCAGGTGATAGAGGGCATCGTTAATACCCGACTCGGCCAGGTAAAGGGCTTTAGTTTTGTTATCCCAATAGGTGGTATTTTTGTAGTTGGTCAGCACTAAAGAATAAATAGCTGTGATAAGGAACGACAGTATGACTATGACAATAAGGGTAAACGGTAGAACGACCCCTTTTTTGTCGCGAAGTATTTTGGAGATGAAATATTGCTTTTCTTCCAGCCAGAAACGAACTTCCCGGGCTATGCCGAAGCAAATAAAGACAATACCGGAAAATAGGGCAACATCTGCAAAATTGGCGGCGACCCTTAGTTTAGGAAACAGAATGTAATCTAAGACGTATCCCTGCATCAGCCAGGATAGGCCGTTACTTACAGCACCGCCAGCGGCCAGCGCCGTACCCAATTGCAGCCTGAAATCTTTATGTGGGGGATTATATTTTGTGAAGTAGAATACGCAGGCAATTATAATCGCAAACAAGAGCAGCCGGCCTGGAAATGATGGGCCGAAGGGGCAAAAGGGGTTAACTACTGGACCGAAGCTTATGCCTGGTTCAAAAAACCTAACAATTACTGACACATTGTGCCAATCCTTATTAGGCGGCCTCCCCATGACCAGGCTTTTCGCTCCTTTCGGATTTGATTTGCCTGCCCCTGGGAGCAGGCTGCGCGACAGGGAGACCTCGGCCCCGGGAGTCTCACCCGGACGGGAGAACGGCACTTCACGGGCGCAAAGCGCGGCCTTAAGGAGAACCATAAAAGTTCCCGCCTTGCGTCGACCGTCAAGTGGTCCAGCACTTTATTCTTTCAGGTGCCGGACGCCTCCGCGCGATCTGTTAGATGCGGCCTACCGGTTTGTCCGATACCGGCTAACGGGGTCACCTACTTGATAAAGCAAGCTGCTTCAAGTCGTGCCAGACTGAATAAAAGGATTCCTGTTTATAGCGGTCTAAACCGTTATGAACGGAAACCTTTTCGTTCAGCCGCTTGATTTGCCGCTTCACCTTTCGGGTCATCCCTTTTCCTTCCCCAGGCAAGGAATTCGCCTTTTGGTTCAGCTTTTCTTTAATGGCCTTGATTTTTTGTTTTAACTCTTTGCTGATGTGTTCTTTAAAACCTATTGCCCGGCGGGCGATTGCCAATGCGGCGGCATGGTGGATTGTTATCCCGTACCGCTCCATGTATTTCCAGTAGCCGATGGTGGAAGTGTGGGCCGGCCGGACCGGCTTTGCGCCGACGCCTTCTTTGCAGGCTTTACGGATAATAGCTTCGGTTATCTTCCGGTAGGGGAAATTGGCCGCCATGCGATTGAACTTTTTATCGGTGTCCAGCCGGTCTTTGCCGAAGTCCAGGTTTTCTAAAGCGATAGGCTTGCCTAAAACTCTGGCGATGTCCACCACTACCTGGGCCAGAACGCCGATGAGGTAAGTACGTCTAAAACTGCGGCTGTAAGCCAGTTCGGGTATCTTGATGTAAAGAAAACCGTTCGGGTGCAATGTCGCCTGGAACTCTCCGGCAAATTTGTGCAGGGCTTTGGGATAAGGAACAGCGAATCCTTCCGGCCAGGGCTCGGGCTGGCCGAAATAATTGACGTTAGCCAGAGCCAACCCGTCCGGGTTGGTGTCTATCCCAAGATAGCCGCGGTTGGAATTGGTCACCAATTCAGGCGCCGTCATGGTAAAGGCGATATGAACCCTGTACCGGCCGTCCCGGCCTCTGATTAACTCAATGTTGTAGGGAACGCCGGAAAGAAGCAATTCCCACACCTTGAGCCGGTGTTTCTCCGGCAGCCAGAGCTTCCCTGTCACCCGCGGCGCCCTGGTCATTACGGGCCTCCCTTTGCTGTCAGTACCTTTTTGCTCGGATAGATGAGAAATAGTGACCGCCAGGGTAAATCTCCCTTCCTGGTAAGCTACCTTCATGTTGGGGTTACCGCCTTTTGTTTCGTCGCCCCGGGCGTATAACCGGTTCTGCCTGGCGTCCCGCCATTCTTCCCGGCCGGCCTTGCCCCGGCAGACCTGCCGCCATAAGGCCCGTCCTCCGAAAACTACCTTGGGGATAGTGCCGTTGGCTTCATGGTCCTGGAGTTTAGCCAGTTTAGCTTCTAGCTTTTTGACCCGGGCTTTACGGCCGTGGAGAATACGTTTGGCTTTCTCGACTTTTGCCGGGTCATTGGCCTTAATCGCTTTGTCCAGGTCCTTTTCAGCCCAGCGGAGTTTCTTTTTGGCCCGGCTCAGTTTGGCTTCTGTTGCCTCGATTTCCAGCGCCAGAAGTTCCTTTTGTGATTCTACGACAACCTTCGCTTTCAGTATGGCGTCGTCACAGTAGCGGGAGTTTAAGCCGAATACCCGCTGGCCTTCTTGTTTAAGTTTTTCCCGGGAACAGCCTTCCATAAGCCGGTTGAACGCCCAGCGCTCGCAGGCGCAAAAAAGGCGCATCTCGGTGCCCAGCGGGTCTTCATCCCCCCGGCTCCATTTCTCGGACCGAAAAGCAGGGTAAGCTTCCGGAAACCACTCGCCGCAGACGGTATACTTGATGCCACCGTTAAGTTCAATCATTCTCTTTTTGTTCTTTCGTTGTTTCTTCATCCGGCTCCACTCCCGCGATCAGTTCGCGAAACCCCTGCCTGACCTTCTTGCCGCCCCTGGCCCCGTATAACCGGGCAGAAAATGACGTAACTATGGCCAGCAGGTCCCGGACCAATTCAGTATGGGCGTCTTCAGGCTCTTTCTCCGCTATGGCGATTATTTCTACGCCGCAGTATTTTAAGTGACGCTCGATATACCCATAGCCGAAGCGGGCCAGCCGGTCAGGATATTCGATAATAAGCCTTCGATATTCACCCTGCTCGGCAAGTTTAAGGACGTTGGTTAAACCGCGGCGTTTCTGGTTCAGACCGCTGGCCACGTCCGCGAATTCCGCCCTCACAATAAAGCTGTCTTCTTTGGCATACTGGCGCAGCCGTTCCATCTGCCGTTCCAGGTTGCCGGCATCAGCCTGCTTTTTTGTGGACACCCGGGCGTACAGCACGGCTGCCTCGCGCCCGTCAGTCAACTGGCCACATTGCAAGAGCTTGTTTAGTTCATCCATAGAGTACCGGCGCTGGCCTCCAGGCAAACGCACGGGCTTGATTAAGCCCCGCTTTTCCCAGTTGCGCAGGCTGTTGGGATGGACGCCCAATTTCTTTGCCGCTTTGCTGATGGTTAATAGTTCCATAACTTTATGGTAAGCTTTTTGTTATGTTTTGTCAATATTTATTAATCTGTTGGTAACTGCTACAAACCTCCTATTTGCCGGATGAATAATTAAGCTTGTTTTAGCCCCCACCTCGGTGATAGGTGGGGGCTATTTACGCTTACAAGGCACCTTTGGCCAGGCGATTTACTATTGCCTGGGCCATAAGTAAAGAGCTTTAAGCGCGGCACATCATCATGCTTCCAGCCATTGTCATGAAACCAGGCGGCAAAGGACGGGCGGCGGCTTTGAACACTTCATAGACGAGCCCCGTCAGCCCCTGCTGCAGCTGGTCGTGGGGCACGAAGAACGTCCTGCCGATGGTGATGCGGAGCTTTACTCTGAGTCGCATCAAGCTAACCTCGCTAGTGCCTGGTTCACTTCATTAATGTTAAAATATTCCGGGTCAAACTTTCTCCCATTCGTATCTTTTTCCGCCCAAACCAGGTAATCGTAGTGCTCCGGGTGCTTCGGGTCGCTGATGATGTGCAAAAATTCTTCGTATCCCGAAACTCCGCCGACATCCTCCGGGGGCCGGTGGCGGGCGCCTGCAGTGCATAGCGGATAACGTCGCCCTTCTTCGGCTGGCAGTATCTTCTCCAAAATAATTTTATGCCGCCAGTTATCTCCGAAGTCATAAGTATAAACGCATTTTTTTCGTTCAACCAGAAGACCGTCTATTTTTGTCCTTTTGGCGTTGAGTTCTCTTGCGCCCCCATGTAATTCTCCCGGGAGATAATCGGGGTCGGGTATGAGTACCGCCACATCGCCAAAGTCAAAATCAAACAGGTGGTAGTCCTGCCATCCAAAAGCTGCCTGAATGATTTTGTGCAGCTTGTAAAAAGTAATGCCCGACGGCACCAAAACCCGTCTCCAGATAGGTGGCTTAATTTCCTCCAATGTTATCTTTAGTTGATACAACATGTTTGATTTCATGATCTACCACCGCTCTCTGTAATCACGATTGGATAGGAAATATTGTTTTCATGGCTTGCACACCTTACACGCCCTGTACCCAGCGTTTACCGCTTCGTCTCTGCTTTTGAATTCCACCCGATTCTGCGGGGCTATCTTCTGTGCCCATTCGCAACTCGGTAAATGAAAAATCTTCGACCTGGCGTTGCCTATATAAAGAGTTCCGCCCTGCTTTCCGGCCACGCTGCCGGGCACCGGAACAGGTGCCGCACCCCAGAGGCCCTTGCCCGCCTCCCGAGCCTCCTTTTGGAGCTTGACGAAAAGGTCGGCATACTTAACGTTAGGTGGGACTGTCATCACCTGCGCATAGCCGTTTAAAAGCAGCTCGGCGTTGTACATTTTGGCCCGGATTTCAGCTTCGCCGCCGTTCGCCGGCTTTTCCAGCCAAACGTAGGCCAGCAGCCGCCCGTACTTATCCCGCTCGCCTACGTCCAGCTCCAGGTAGACCTGCCTGCCCGCCAATCGCTTCTGGGTGTAGGCTGCCGCTTCTTTACCGTAAGGCTCTTCCTTAATCCCCAGGTCCGGGTGGGCGATTTCGGGTGTATTGATGCCGATCAACCTTACCTTTTCTTCCCGGCCGTTTATCTTAACATGCAGGGTGTCGCCGTCGGCAACCGAAGTCACTGCGGCCGGTATTACTTTTACTGCTTCTCCAGCCGCAGGGGTATCCTGCTGCCCGGTATTTTCACTTGCCGGAGGCGCTGCCTGCTGCGGAACAGCCCCGGCCGGAATACCTGAAGCCTGCTGCTTTCCTATCCCGCTTAAAGGACCATTGCTACAGCCGGCAAGAATAAGGAAAAACGCTAAAACCAATACAAAAATTCCGGCACGCGCGTACCTGTGGCCGTAAAACATAATACCTGCTCCATTTTCACGTCGTTTTCCCTGTTATTGTTAGATTGGGTGTCCTATAATTTCTTTCTATCCCCTAAAAGATAACTGACAATGTATAATTTCTTTATTCACGCGGGAAATCCTGCTATCTTTACCAAAAAGATTGATCGCAAACACTTGTTCTGCAACAAAAGTTATGGTAAAATAAAGTAAAGTAATACTCGGAGGTATTTTTCATGCCTGAATTAACTCTAAAGCAGGAAATGGTCCTTAACTATATCCGCCAGTTTATCGCCGAGCACAGTTATCCGCCTACGGTCCGGGACATCTGCCGGGCCACCGGGATACGTTCCAGCTCTTCCGTTCACCACTACCTAAATCAGCTGGAGGAGAAAAGGTTCATTCGCCGTGACCGCGCCCGTTCCCGGGCAATAGAAATCCTCGACCCCAAACCTGTTACTCCTCCTGATACGGTTTCCGTGCCTCTGGTGGGCAAAATCGCCGCCGGCCAACCCATCCTGGCCGTGGAGAACATTGAAGATTCTTTTCCCCTCCCTTCCAAAATCGCCGGGAGCGAGGACGCCTTTATGCTTAAAGTCCGGGGCGACAGCATGATTGAAGCCGGCATCCTGGACGGCGACTACATCATCGTCCGTCCACAGGATACCGCTGATAACGGCGATATCGTCGTGGCCCTGCTGGGCGAGGAAGCCACCGTCAAATATTTTCAACGGCGTGATGACCATGTTGAACTTGTTCCAGCCAATAGTAAGATGCAGCCTATTGTAGCGCAAAATGTGGCCATCCTGGGCAAGGTAATCGGCCTTTACCGCAGTATTTAATCCTCAGCCGACTTTTTTACCAACAAATACCGCCGTACATTTGTTTTTCCCCTCTTGCTTTCAACCACCGCCGGAGCTATAATATATCCAAACGTATGTTCCGGGGTGGTTGCAAATGTTTTCCTCTTGCCCCATCCTCCTCTGCGACGCCAACAGCTTCTTCGCTTCCGTCCACCAGGCCCTTGACCCGGCTTTGCGCGGCCGCCCGGTCATCGTCGCCGGCCGGGAAAGCACCCGCCACGGCATCGTCCTGGCGGCCAGCTATGAGGCCAAGCTGGGCTACGGCATCAAGACTGGCATGACTGCCCGGGAGGCCAGAAGCCTTTGCCCGGACGGCATCTTCATCCCTCCCCGCCACGACCTGTACATCGAGTTTTCTACCCGCATTTTACGCATCATGCGGGACTTTACCCCCCTGGTGGAGCCTTTCTCCATCGACGAAGCCTGGCTGGACGTTAGAGGTTGTGAAAAAATTTTTGGCTCTTCTTTAGAAATCGCCCGGAGGCTAAAGGAAAGGATTAAAACCGAGGTGGGCATTACCACCAGCGTCGGCCTGGGGCCTACAAAACTATTGGCCAAGATGGCGGCCGAGATGCAGAAGCCCGACGGCCTGACGCTCCTGGATTACCCGGATGTCTCTAAAAAGATGTGGCCCCTGCCGGTTAAGGAGCTTTTCGGCGTCGGCCCTCGTATGGAGGCTCATCTTGCCAAGCTCGGCATCCACACCATCGGCGACCTGGCACGTTTTCCCGTCGAGGCGCTGGTCCGGCGCTTCGGTGTCGTTGGCCGGATTTTGCACCAGTGCGCTAATGGTATAGATTATAGCCCTGTAGACCCCCAATCCCTGGATAGAGTTAAATCCGTCGGCCACCAGATTACCCTCCCCCGGGATTACTACAGCTACGAAGATATTGAGGTGGTTTTACTGGAGCTTTCCGAGCTGGTGGCCCGACGGACGCGTATGGGAAACTACATTGGCCGCACGGTGAGCATCAGTCTGAAAGACGCTGAGTTTAACTGGGTGGGACGTTCTTACACCCTGCCCTATTACACCGATACGGCTGCCGACATTTACGCGGCGGCCCGGCAGCTTCTTCGCCGCCACTGGCCAGCTGGACGGTCGATGCGGCTGGTGGGGGTGAGCCTGGCCGGCCTGGTACCGTCAGCGGCACGCCAGGAAGACCTTTTCGGCCGGGTGGAAAAACAGGCCCGCCTGGACCGGGCTTGCGACCGGTTAAAAAACCGCTATGGGGAAAGGGTCATCCACCGGGCGGTATCCCTGACGGGGGCAGGTGTCCTCTATGCGCAGGGCTAACGCTTTATACGAGGGCCACCGGCTGATGCTGCCGGAGCTCAAAGACCGTGCCACCGCTACCTGCCGGGGCTGCCGTTTTTGTGTCCCAATTATAGGCCGAGAAGAGACGCGGTTGGCGTGCCTCGCAACCCTGGATATATATTTAACAGGCGCAAAGCGGGTGCCGGGAGAGCTGAAGGCCCTGGACTTCATCTGGCTGGCCGGCAGGGTAGCCCTGCTAAAAGCCTTGGAAAAGCTCCGGCCGGAAGGGCAGGCCTGCGGCTTCTATTGCCCCAGGGTTTAGCGTGTTTCAGCCCGGCAAAACCGGGACGTCACCGGCTTTCCGCAAACTATCATAAAGCCGATTACAATTAGAACAAAATTCTGTAGTCGTCCGTGCTGCCGGACTACTTTACTGGTGGGTGCATACACAATTCCGGCCTTTTTCCTTGGCCCTGTACAGCATACTGTCTACTCTCTGGGTGATAGTGTCGACGGTGTCTCCAGTGTAATATCCGGTCACCCCGAAGCTGGCCGTTATGTGCCCCACACCGGGGATCTCCATCCGGCTCAGCCGGCGGCGGAGTTCTTCTGCCAGACCGGCGGCCCCTTCCGCGGTCGTGTCGGGCAAAAGAATCACGAATTCTTCCCCGCCCCAGCGGGCAAGGCAGTCTGTCTTGCGCAGCCTCTCATTAAAGTCGGCCACCAGTCTTTTCAAAACTTGGTCGCCGGCAGCGTGCCCGTAAGTGTCGTTGATGCTCTTAAAGTGGTCCAGATCAACCATAATCAAGGAAAAGGGTTGTCCGCTCCGTCGTGAGCGCTCAATTTCCTGTTCCAGCGCCTGAATGAAATAGCGGCGGTTGTGAGCTCCGGTAAGGTGGTCGGTGATGGAGAGACGATAAAGTTCTTCTTCCATCTTTTTGTACCTGGTGACGTCCACGGCGTAATGGACGTACACGTCCTCTCCCAGGGGAACCCACCAGGTATCCCAGATACCCCTCGCAAATTCCACTTCGCTGTTCACCGGTTTTTTTGTGTCCAAAGCTTCATCTCCGCGGCAGAAATAGCATTTCGTGCCGGGTAAAGGGGTGCCGGTTTTTTCTATGGCCTCCCTGTATACATCTGGCAGGTATTGGCCGCCATGGATACCTTGCCAGCAATAATCTCCAACTTTTGTCCCAAATAATGCCGCGGCCGCTTTATTCTGCACCAGTATACGGCGCTCCCTTGAAACCAGCCACGCCGGGCTGGGAATGCCCTCAAGCATCAGGCGAAGCCGCTCTTCTTTGCGCCTGTTTTCCTCCTCCAGCCGCTTTTTTTCGGTAATATCATCAATAACTATCTGAGCGCCCGTTACTGTGTTTCTATTTACCAATGGTTTAACATGCACCCGCACCCATACTTTCTTGCCCCATTTGGATTCGTAGTTAATTTCATGGGTACTGATCTTGTTGGTCTGCAAACATTCTTCAAGTTTTTTTGACAAACCATATCTAACCAATTGGGGGAATGTTAAAAGATTAATCTTTTTTGTTTCCTCGATACCTGGAGATCCAAGTATTTCCAACACTTTCTGATTCACATATGTAATATTACCTTCTCGATCACATTTTAAAATTCCAATCGGGGCATTCTCTGCTAATCCTAAATATTGTTTGCGGCTGTTTTCAAGTTCCTCTTCTACTCGTTTGCGCTCGCTGATATCCCGCACAATGCCCACCGCGTGCCAGGTGCCCATAAGTTTTAAGGCGGAAAGGGAAAGCTCCACTTGAAGCTCCCGCCCGTCTTTATGTTTAGCTTTCAATTCAATTGGTTTCCCTATGGCATTCCCTTCTCCGGTCAACTGAAAACGCCGGAAGGCCTCTTGGTAGGCTCGATACCGGGCTTCCTCCGGCACCACCAGACGGTGCAGTTCTTTTCCCAGTATTTCTTCCCGGGAGTAGCCGAAGAGATCCTCAGCCGCCGGGTTCCAAAAGGTGACCTCCCCTTCCCCGTCAAGCATGACCACGGCATCCCGGGCCGAGCCCGTTATGGCGCTTAATGTCGCCTCCCTTTGCCGCAATTCTTCTTCCATCCGCCGGCGCTCTGTCAGGTCGATAATCACTGCCACGCATACTTTTTCTCCCATATGTTCAAATTGCTGCAAGTGGACTTCTACCGGGTAATTAGAGCCGTCTTTCCGTCGGTGCGTCGTATCAAGCACTACCTTTTCTTGCTCGCCATTCAGCATGGGTTCCAGAAGCACTCTAAATTTTTGTGGGTCAAATTCCGGCTTGAGGTCAATGGGCGTCATCTCCCTCAACTCTTCCAGAGTATAGCCGAGATTTTCCCTGGCACCGCGGTTGACCGCCAGGAATTTTAACGTGCCGGGATGAAAGATATAAACCTCCGTCAAGGAGTCTTCGAATATCCCGCGGTACATCTGCGCCAGGGAGAGGGCTTCATGATGCTTCAGGGCCATCTCTATCGTGGACATCAGCACGTGTTCCGGGGCGCCTTTCTGAATATAGCCGTAGTGAGTGATCGAATGGACTTTTTCTATAGCCTCCCGGGTAGAGATGGCAGTGAGAAATACCAGGGGAACGTCTTTAATTTCCTGTATGCGCCGGGCGAGGGCCGTTCCGTCCATCCCTTCTCCCAGATCAATATCCATCAAAATGAGGTCGGGACATTCCGGGCCGGATGCTTTTTGCAGGGCATCTTCGGCAGTGAGGGCAATTTCAGTCATATATCCGTGCCTGCTAAGGATATCAGCCGCTATCTGGGCCTGAAGCCTGCTGTTCTCCACCACCAGCACTCTTTTTGCCGCTACCACTCAGTGTCTTCCTCCTGAAAACTCATATTTCCGAAATGATGTCGTCCCGGCCTTTTATCTCCTGATGCAGAATATGGAGCCGGTACGGGCTCTCCCACAGGCCCGTGCCCTCCAGCTCGCCGAACAGGCCCCTGTAAGCCGTCCGCACTGCCGCCAGGGCCCCTACTGCAAAGAACGCCAAGGGATACCACGGAATCCAGAAAAGCGTCCGCCAGAGGGTTCTATCATACCTGCGGTTAATAATTACCGCCACGAAAAACTGGGCTATGCAGGCCAGGCTTACCAAGGAGCCGTACCAGGCAGGCAGGGGATTAATCCCCAGGCTCTTCCCAAAGAAAATGCTGGTCACGAGCCAGACGAGTGAGCCCATGACAAAGCAGAATGCCCAGATGT
This sequence comes from Moorella naiadis (nom. illeg.), assembly GCF_051020825.1. NCBI lineage: Bacteria > Bacillati > Bacillota > Clostridia > Neomoorellales > Neomoorellaceae > Neomoorella > Moorella naiadis (nom. illeg.). Next base: position 2,584 of record NZ_JAXGFQ010000044.1, on the reverse strand, counting down.
ATCCGAGCAGGAACTCGAGGTAGACCGGCCACAGCCGCCTCCACCGCCACCTGCTGAAGATGTCGGCGTGCCTGCGCAAGAGGTGCCAGCCGCCAAGCGCCCACCTGCACCTCTGCCTCCAGAACCCCTTCAGTGTGGAAGGAGCCTGGATGAAGGCCACCGCCCGCGGCTCAAACCACACCTCCCAGAAGTGCCTTTCTATCTGCCATGTCACCTCTATATCTTCCGTTGCCGTAGCGGGCGAAAATCCCCCGATCTCCCGCAGGAGGTCTGTTCTGTAGGCAGTTGCACAGCCGGACACCGTTAAGATGCGTCCCAGGACGCGCTGGGAGCGCTTTACAAGCCCAATAATGGAAGCGAACTCGGCGGCCTGCATTTTCTCCAGGAAGTTGCTCCGGTTGAGCACGATCGGGTTGCCCGTAACAGCGCCGAGCCTGGGCTGGCGGGTGAACAGCGCAATCAGCCATCTGAGGGCTCCCGGAGCAAGGATAGTGTCAGCGTCGATAACCACGGTTACAGGCGTGTTTACCGCAACCGCCAGGGCACAGTTCAAGGCCCTGGCCTTACCCACATTTTTCGTGAGCTGGAGCAGGTAAAATACCGGAACCCTTTTCACCCACTGGCGGATAATGTCGGCGGTGCCGTCAGTGGAAGCATCGTCGATGAATACCACGCGGTAGTGCGGGTAGTCCAGGTACCGCAGAGCACGACAGGTGGCCCCAATGGAAGAGGCCTCGTTCCTGCAGGGGACCAGCACCGTCACGGGCGGCCAGTCCTCGTATCGGTCGTCGCCCCAGGGAAGACATTCACCCGCCCTCTGCTCCCGCCTCCACCAGAAGTAAAGACCCCCTATGATCCAGACCACGCTCATGGCCAGAGGATAAATGAAAACAAAATATGCTACTGCCTCAAGAATTGTCTCCGCCACCCTTACCGACATGCTCCTGAATTCCATCGCCTTCGTCTCGACCCAGTATGGCAGCCACCAGCTCTCCGTATAGACCGCTGGCGGTGAGGGACCGGATCAATTCCGGCGTCACGACTGTGCCCTTCCGCACCACCAGCTGGCCTTGCTCGTCGTTGATGTCTGCCAGAAGGGCGTTCCCCACCAGCAACGCTTCTTCCTTTTCCTGCCAGTTATCTCCGGCCGCCTCTTCGCTTTCACTGCTTTCTCTGGTTGCCGCGGCCGTCTCCAGCAGCGCCGGCATGGCCGGACGGGAGATGGAAGCGATGTCCTCGTCAACACGCCGGACGAGTGACTGGACCTCGGCAATAACCTCTTTCTCCAGGGCATCTATGTGCCGCCGCACCAGGGAATAAAAGCGGTCCAGCAGAAGTCTGGCTTCCCTTTCGTAGCTATAAAAGCGCTGGTACAGTTTCTGCCTGTAGTCATCCACCTCTTTTTCCAGGGCCCCTAGCTTGTCTTCGGCCTCCCTCCGCGCTGAAGCAGCGGTACTTGCCGCCTGTGCCCGCAGGGCTTCTGCCTCCTTTTCCGCTTCTCTCTTTATCGCCTCCGCCGCCTCCTCTGCCCTTATGAGGGCCCGGCGGAGCATTTCATCCTGCTTCTCGTAAGTGGCTAGTTTGGCGCCGAAGGCTTCCTTTTCCGCATATACGGCCCGGTACCGTTCAAGGAGCCCAGCCAGGCATTTCTCCACTTCCTTGCGGCGGTAGCCGAACAGGCTCCTGCGAAAGCGGGCGTTTTTAATTTCGGCTTCCAGCTGTTCGGGGGTCATGTCCTTTCATCTCCTGCTGTTAAATTGAAGTGGGAGGCGAGCCTGCGTGCCAGGCGGTCGTGGCCAAAGCTATTAAGAAGGCCGGCCAGCCTGCAAGCCGCCACCTGTCGCACGAGGTGCGGCGTTCCGGGGTCGCTTATGACCATTCTCAGCGCACTCATAGCCCCGGTGACGTCGCCGTGTAAAGACAGCATGGCAGCGGCGGACAGCAAGTGAACTGGTGAGCCTCTACCCGGGACGGGCAAGAGTTGTCGCCGGCGCCTGCTAAGCGCCGGTAAGTCTTCGGTACTCGCAGTCATCGGAGGGCACGGCGGGGCAAGCGTCATTTCGGCCCATGACGGTAGCGGTGCCCTCTTTGCCAGTGGTTCGAGCCTGCGACGGTTCCGCTTGAAATAGCGGGCAAAGTTGAACTTCGCCCAAAGCAACTGTCCTATGAAGATAATGAGAGCCCACAATAAAACTAGCCCTAGTGCCCGGACTGTCGAAGCTGCGCCTTGCGGTATCAAAAGTTCACGACGCCAGAGCAAAGCCAGAAGGTACCACCCTACCGCAACGAAGAGCCAGCTCACTAAAGATAACAAAATCGTCCACGCAAGAACCGTAAACAGGATCTGGACCGTCAAGGTGCGGTGAGTGCTCCTGGACGTTTCAACCCTTCTTCCCATGCCCTTCACTATCCTTTTATTCACCACAGAAGGCTTAGAGTTATTATTTGTTTTCAAGTAATCGTTTGGGTGTGAAGCCTCCCCGTCCTGAAGGACGGGGCTCCCGGTATAATGGTCGAGTAGAGGTATGCCTCGCGGCATACCCCCCTCACAGAACCGTGCTGGCGCAATTAACGCACACGGCTC
>NZ_JAXGFQ010000043.1:0-15082 GCF_051020825.1 Moorella naiadis (nom. illeg.) | reverse complement strand
AAAAGCCTGGTCATGGGGAGGCCGCCTAATAAGGATTGGCACAATGTGTCAGTAATTGTTAGGTTTTTTGAACCAGGATGAATATGAAAAAGACGATACTAGGAATTGCATTAATATGTATGGCCATAATCGTTCTAGTATTGCCAAAAACAACTCTGGCGGCAAGTTGGGTAAGTACGAGCCCAGCGTTAAATGGCAATACTATCAACGCCCTTACCACAGGGACGGACGGTAAAATCTGGGCGGCGGGAAATAATAACTACACTGCCTACTGGGATGGCTCAAAATGGATAAATATAAACCCAACACTAAATGGTTACAATGGTTTTAATATTAAAGCACTCACTACGGGGACGGATGGTAAGATTTATGCGGCGGGATTTTTTAATTGGTATAACCTTTCTGCCTGTTGGAACGGCTCGTCCTGGATAAATACGTACAGCATGGGCCCATATTGGGAGAATCCGAAAGCACTTACCACGGGTAAGGACGGCAAGATCTATGCGGCAGGAACAACAGGCTACATTTACTATTGGAATGGCTCGTCTTGGGTATCCTTAAAACAATGGAAGAGTTATAGCTGCACTATCTACGCCCTTACTACGGGGACGGATGGCAAGATTTGGGCAGCAGGGGATAATGGCTATAGTGCTTATTGGAATGGCTCATCCTGGATAGACACAGGTCAGGTACCTGGTGGTTATCCCGTCACTGCTCTTACCACGGGAACAGATGGAAAGATTTGGGCAGCAGAGTCTAATGGCGCTACCGCTTATTGGGACGGCTCATCCTGGGTAAGTACGGGTTCGTGGCCACAATATGGCATTTCTATTACCGCCCTTACCACAGGGATGGATGGTAAAATCTGGGCGGCAGGGATTTATGGTTATACTGCCTATTGGAACGGTTCGTCCTGGGTGAACACGGGCCAGTGGCCGTATGGTGCTAACTACTCTATCAACGCCCTTACTGTGGGGGCGGATGGCAAGATCTGGGCCGCAGGGGATAATGGCTATACTGCTTATTTTAGTACCGACAACAATTTAAGTCTAGTCCCTTCTCCCAACGGCATGACAGGACAGTTGGTAATTAACCCCCGTATATGGGGTTCTACCGGACTTTTAGTAGCCTTACAGGGTTCCACCGATAACGTTAACTTTAGTGACTTGGGTGTTCCTGGTGCAGGAACTATACTTGTAAACATAAACAGCAACACCTATTATGTGCGTGCCGTGCTTCAAAGAGAAATAACTCAGGGACAGTTCCAAAGTTTTTACAGTAATACAGTAGCGGTACCAACGTTAATTCCTCCAAATGTTTCCACCAATTTCGGTATTGTATCATGGGATGCCACCAGGGGACGGTCATGGATTAAACTCACCTGGCCAGTAGTGCCCAATGCTACAGGTTATAAACTTTGGGTATTCGACGGCAACGTTTACCGTGTCAAAGATTTAGGAAACGTTACCTCTTGGGATAGCCGCACGGCGAAGATATTTCCATTTCCGAGCGAACTACCGGAAAACAACAGCGTTTCCACTGATTTGTTCCGCTGGGACGGTTCTGGCCTTGATCTGGAAGACACGGCATTAAGGCTTTACAAAACGACCATTGGGTTAGGTTATGATACTTATAATAATTACTGGTTCCGGGTGACTGCCTATAACCAGTGGATGGAAAGTGATTTTAACGCCGCTGTTTGCATTTTGACTCCTACTTTGCCCAATGCTACCGATGCAACCTCTCCATCGGGTTCGGTAAGCGTTTTATCGACGGCAGGACTAAAGAAGACCTACGATCAGAGTGTTAACGTAACCGTTAGCGCATCTGATAACCAATCAGGAATTTACCAGATATTTTTATCCAACGACAATAACGTCTGGACGCCGGTTTACACCGCCGCTAAAAATTCGGACAACAGCACCGGCGTTACCAGCTACAGCAACACCTTCAGTTGGAATGTAACCCCCGGGGCCGGGACCAAGACGGTCTACGTTAAGGTAGTGGATTCAGTAGGCAATGCTTCAGTTTGTTCGGACAGCATCGCCCTGGCCGACGACGTTTTGCCGCCTAATGTCAGCCTTATGATTAACGGTGGCGCATCTTCTACTACGACATCTTTGGTAACTTTAACTGTTACAGCTACCGATAATTCCAGCGCCCCGTCCCAAATGCAGATGCGGCTCTCCAACAACGGCATTCTCTGGACGCCCTGGCAGGCGTACCAGCAAACTCTAACCTGGGATATAACGAACGCCAGCTATGGAGGCACATCTATCGCCGGGATTAAGAGTGTCTACGTTGAAGTAGCCGACGCCGCCCAGAACTACAGTATGGCTACGGCTATTATCGGATATAACCCTACCCCGCCTTCCGGCACGGTAAGCATCGCTGGGGCGATCTCCGGTACCTATAACGGCCAGCAGGCGTGGTTCACCAACAACAACGACCTGATCTTGAACCTTAACTTTAGCGGTGCCGCGAAGATAAGGACAGCGGTCAACGGCATGCCTTGGAGCGACTGGCAGCCCTATAGCACTAGTTTTGAAACGGCTCTGCCAATATCGCAGGGGTTAGCGATAATCAGCCTTCAAGTAGCCGACGCCTACGGGGTAGTGGGACAGCAGCAGACGGTAAGGGTTTTAATCGACAGCCAGCCGCCGGTCATATCGAAACTACGGGGCTATAACGGCTTGACGGCCACATCTTCCACCAGTGTGACTCTTGAAATCCAGGCCAGCGACAACCTGCCGGGGACGCTCCAGTACCAGTACCAGGTCAACGGGGGTAGCTGGTCTTCCTGGGGTGCCCTTTCGGGAAATACGATAAGTGTTTCCGGCCTCGCCAGCGGTGCGAATAATATCAACGTTAACGTGAAAGATCAGGCAGGGAATATCGCTTCAGCGAGCACGACAGTCTTTAGGATTTAGTTTTTTACCCCGGCATCCCCGGGGCTTTTTCTTTTGGTTGAGGGGGTGTTGCGGACGGCGCGAAAGATATTCTTCGTCCTGGCTCTGGCCGGGCTTTGCTTTTTCCTCCGGGCCGGACCGGCGGCTGCAGCCACCTGGCAGTATGGTATAACTGCCTCTGATACTCCTACCACAATTGACAGTTCCGCTACCACGGCGGTCGTAGACACCACCCTGCATGAGATCCGGCTGCCAAAGTACAACGCCCACGCCGCCTCCTTTTGGCCGGACGGCGGGCCGGACTATGTGGTGATGGCCCCCGGGGGGAAGGTGATCCATTACAGCTTCGACGGCACCAGGATGGTGGAGAATACCGTCCTTGATGTGCCCCTGTCCTCCAACCCCCTGGCTGTAGCGGCAGGTGACACTTACCCGGACGTGGTAGTGGCCACGAAAGATAAGCTCTACCATTACTCCTTCACCGGCACTTCCATGGTCGAGAACCCGGCCCTGGACGTTGCGGGCCTGGCCGGGGCGGTGGCGGTAGGGGTGAGGCAGGGCGAAGTCGCGGGGTTGCTGAACAATTCCGTCAAGGATTATATGTTTAACGGCACGGGCATGGTAGAGGTGCCATACCTGGAGCCGTCTAGTTTGTCTAACCCCTTGGATTTAGCTCTGATGCCGGACAGCTACGATATGGCCGTCCTGGACAACAACCAGGTGAGATATTTTAACTTTACCGGCTCCGGTTTGGCTGAAAACCCTGCTTTGGCTGTAACAGGGTTGACAGCGCCAAAGGCTGTCGCTTCTGCCGGGAGTAAAGACCTGGCTATCGTCGACAGCAGCCAGGTGAAGCAGTACAGCTTCGACGGCTCGTCCTTCCGTTATAATACCGCCCTTTCGGTTACATCAGGTTTAACCAATCCAGTTTGTGTGGCCGTGAGGCCCGGTACCTACGATCGAATAATTATCGACGGCGACCAGGTTAAATACTACTCCTGGGACGGCAGCCAGCTTGTATACAACCCCAATTTGTCGGTAACTGTAGCCGGGTTAAGCACCCTGGGAAGCTACGCCCCCTCAGCTTCAGTTACCTCCCTGGCTAAAGACCCTGGAGCCAATTCGGGCTACGTCCGGGTACGCGCGTACCTTAACGTGCCCAACAACACGTCGGTAACTTTTTCGGTTACTGCGGATGGAGTTAACTGGGTCAAAAGGTGGCGGGTGCGGGGGACGGCGACCAGCACGGTAGCCGAGATAAGCAGTGATAACGGCAACACCTGGACGGCCGTAGGCGACGTTTCGGCAGTTTCTCCTGCTTCTGTTGATACCCGGCTCTGGGCGCAGGTGAATTCCGGCCGGGCCGTCAAGTGGAAGGCCGACCTGGCGACGTCTGACCCCAACGTGACCCCGAAGATAATCGCCTCTGGCGGGCTTGCGGTGGTGTGGGACACGGACGCCAAGCCTAACCCGCCGGTGATCAATACCCAGGGGACGTGCTATACTACCACTACGCCGACCATTACCTGGACTTTCTCTGACCCAGACCCGGGGGACTACCAGACGGCCTACCAGGTGCAGGTGATAAGGGCTTCCGACAGCGCCCTTATACTTGACAGCGGCAAAGTGGTAGGGAACGTCAACCAGTATACGATACCTACCAGCTACGCCCCTGATGTCCCGGGTTTGCTCTGGTCGTCCGGGGCCTACCAGTTCAAAGTGAGAGTGATGACCTGGGACCAGGCCGGTGTGGCTTCGGACTGGTCAAATTGGGCCGACTTCTGCGTAGTCGCCTTCGAGCGGCCGCGGATAGCCGGGATAGTGAGCCCGCCTCCGGGGCAAGCGGCGCCAGACCCTAACAACCCGGCAACTTATATCATGATCACTCCAGGCATGACCGCCGCCCAGCTTCCGAAGGTTAAGGCCGGGGCAAAAGTGACCCTTCTCGTGGACAGCGTGGGACCTGTATCCAGCGCGACGGCATCTTTCCCTTATGGTTCCGGCCAGCAGGCTACGGTAGGGACGCCGCCTACTGTAGTCGAAACCAACGGCGTCAACCAGACGTGGAAGATAGAATTCTGGACCGACCCGAGTCTCCAGCTCACGCCTGACGGGACGGTAGTCAAGATGCAGCTATCAGGCAGCGGCGGGGCCGGGAGCGCGGTGCTAAACGCGCCGCCCTACGCTGACGGCGTGGTGGTGACCCAGGGGAGCGTATACAGCGACTGGTTTGTGGTGCTGCAAGGCAGATATACTTCTTAACTAACCGGGAGAACAATTCCCGGTTTTTTTTCTTTAATGAGAAACTTTGCAAGAAACTTCAGGAAAGGCGGGTTTAATTTACAATGCGGGTGTTGCTGGCGACCGGCCTTGAAAGCCTTGACGAGCATTTAAAAATGAACCTTGAAGGACAAAGTATGGATGTCACGGTTTGTCCTTATAGAGAAGCGCTGATGAGAGAAGCGCAAGAAAAAAATGCTGATGCGGTTGTATTATCTCCTGCCCTGCCAGGTGAGGGAGATTTTATCGCGGGCTTGATCTTTCCCTTAAGAAGGCATGACATCAGGATTATTCTGTTGCCGGGGAAAATTGATGAGTATGACGTGAGGGTTTTGGTGGCCAGGGCGATACATTACGGGGTATTTGACGTGATATATGACCCTGTTAACGCGGAAAAAATTCTTGAAAGGCTGCGTAATCCTGCGAGTTATGCAAAAGCAAGCGAAGGCATTGAGATCGATTTGCTGCAGAGGCAGGAGGAATGGTTGGAAAAACTAGAAACTGCTCCTTCAGAAACAAAAGATGAAGAAGAAATGGAAAAAGCGGAGAAAGATGAGAAAGACGGTAAAACCGGCGAGAAGAAAAAAGGCAGGGACAGTCCCAGGATAAGGTTTCCCAAAATTCCCGGGCTCAAATTGCGGAAGCCACGGGTGCGTCCTGAAGGCAGCATTGAAGTCCCCAGCCTTAAATTTGTTGTATGGAGTCCAACAAATTTTTTAATGAGCTTCACCGCCTTTAACCTGGCCGTAGCTGCGGCAAAATACAACCTGGACGTTTTGGATGTCGCTTTACTTAATTTTAACGTAGCCGCCCCGGAAACCGACTACTGGTTCGGCGTCCGGCAGGACAGGACCAGTTGCCGCCTGGAGGACGCCGGCTTGGCGACTCTAGCCGACGCTTTTTCTCCCGATTTCGTCACCCGGGTACTGGAGCTAAAAAGGGATTGGGGCGTGAAATACCTGCCGGTGGGCAACAAGCTGATCAACATCGGCACGCCGGACTTCCCGCCGGGAGAGATTAAACTTTTCGAGGATATCATCCAGAAAGCCGCCGCCAGGGAAGCCAGAAGGAAAAAAATAACCATCGTGGAAGCCGGAAGCTGGTTCGAGCACCCGCCGGCGTACGCCGCCCTGCAAAACTGCGACTTGATTGTCATACCTTTTTCCGGCTCCTTGCAGGAAGCCGCCCTAGTAGAGCAGCAGCTAGGAGAACTGCGGCGCCTGGACGTAAAAGCGGAAGCCGCGATAATATCGTATCTGGATTCAGAAGTGAAAATAAGAGACCCGGCAGGGGTAGCCCCCAAAATAATTATTCCTCTAAATATGGACGGGTATCTTAAATCGTCGTTGTTAAAAAAACCTTATTGTCTTCTAAATGACGCAACAAAAGCTGCATGGATAAATGCTGTAAACGCTTTACTCTGCTAAAGCAATCTTCAATTTGTCAACTACCCCCTACTGAAGTAGGGGGCATGCGGCGAGGAACTGCATGAGCCGGTGTGGAAACCGGACAAGGCGGCGCTCCCCTCCTGACTGAAGTCAGAAGAACCCGCGCCGCAATATTTTTCTTGGAAAGGGGGCAAGCGGAATTTATCCGCGCTAAAAATTGACCAAGAGAGAAATATTAGCTTTGCTATCGGAAAATAATTTTAAGGTTTATTATCAGCCAATATGGAATCTGAAAAACAAGAAGCTTTTAGGATATGAAGCGTTGATTCGGAACGGCAGCGTTGATATTGGCAGGCTGTTTCGGGAAGCATCCAAACTGGGGATTATCGACCAGCTGGACGTTGCCAGCTTTAACAGCATAGTCAAAGCAGGCCTGCCGCCAAACGGATTGCTATTCATCAATATAACCGCTAGTGGACTACCGTTTTTATCGCCGGAACTGGCGCGGAATCTGACGATGGAAAGAATGGTTCTAGAGTTTACAGAATATGGATATAAAAACATTCAAGACCTCGGCGTTATACTAGAAAAATGGCGCAATAAAGGTGTAAAGCTAGCGGTGGACGACCTGAAACCCGGAGGTGACCAGCTAAAACTAGCGCTTGCGATAAAGCCGGACTATATTAAAATTGATCGTTCATTGGTGAACAACTGTCACCTTCAGGGAAATAAAAAAGCTCTGCTGGAGTGGATTGTCGCCCTTTGCGGGCAGTTAAACGCCGAGGTTATCGCCGAAGGGATTGAACGTATCGAAGAAGCTGGTTTTTTGGTTGAAATGGACATTGAGTACGGGCAGGGCTACGTGCTTGGAAGGCCGGAGCCGGCGTGGCGCGAGGAAAATACCATGACAGTTTTGGTTCCTCTAGCATACAAAATAGTCTGATTATCGAGGGGAGAGATTTGTTATGTTTGTAGCTGTGGATCTGGGTTACGGTTACACCAAAGCTGTATCGAGCAAGGCCAGGACAGTATTCCCGTCAGCCATTGCCCCTTACAGCGAGAACGTGATAGATGCAGGTCTGGAAATAGGCTATGTGGTGGAACTCCGGCCTGCCGGGAGTATGATAAAAAAACAGTATTTCATTGGCGAGATGGCGTTAAAACGCGGGCGGGCAGTGCAGATGACCTTGGCCCGGGAAAAGTTTGCCCAGGAGGCGTCGCTGTTACTGACCCTGGCTGGCGCCTACCTTGCGGGGGCCGAAGGACAGGTTGACCTGGCTTACGGGTTACCCCTGGCGTATTATAAGACACAACGGGCGGAAGCCCAGAAAGCCCTGCAGGGTTTTGCGGCCTATATTAAAATTGACGGCGGGCCGGAGAAATATATAGCCTTTAATGGCGTGTATATATTCCCCCAGGGAGTGGGGGCCTTATTCAGTCTTGACAGTCTGCCTAAAGAAGGGCTGGTAGGGTTAATCGACGTCGGTTACTATACGTGCGATTACCTTCTGGTGGGGCTAAGGCCTAACGGGGTGGAACCCCTGCCGGCTTTCATGTCGTCGATAGAAGTGGGGGTAAGCACAGCATTAAAGGAGTTTGCGGAAAAATTTCAGCGGGTAACCGGTAGGCCTTTATCGTTAACCGAAGCGAACAATCTCTGGGGGAGAGATACAATCACCTTCGCCGGCAAAAAGATGGATATCGGCGGTATGGTGGAAGAGGCCCGGCAGGAGACCGGCAGGACGATTGCCGACAGCATCATGGCAGCCTGGTCGGAAAAAATAGATTTTCTTGATTTAATCCTTCTAGCCGGAGGCGGCAGCTTGGAGTTTCTAAACATTCTCCAGAGGCAGTTCGGGCGTCATGTGGAGATAATGCCCGATCCTCAATATGCTAATGCTTTAGGATTTTATAAAATGGCTTCTCGGCAGGTCACCGCCGCCAAAGCAAACAGTTAGGGTGTGTTCACCCTTAAAGCCTTGATTTTCAAGGCTTCAGAGGCCAAAATCATAGCAAGGTGTGTTCACCTTTGCCAGGGATTAAAAGGTGTGTTCACCTGAAGGCAAAAAATGCTTAAAAAAGCAGTAAAATCAAGCCTTCAGGGGTGAACACACCTTTTCTATTTTTATAGGGGGCAGTCGGATAGCTAAGGGGGGGTGCCATATCAAGAAAAGAAAAGGCAACAGGCAGCTGCAGGTTCGGCTGCCTGATGATCACTGGGTTTGGGAGTTAAGCCCGAAAGACCGGAGCGAGGAAGTCAAAAAGGCGCTGGCTTTTTATCATCGTTTTGGCAAAGAAATCGAAGCCATCCGGGCGGCGGCTGAAGATATTAAGGCCGTTCTTGCAAATGGCGTCCAAGTAAAAAACGGGAAGCCTGAAAATGACGACCGTTTATTTAATGCACTCGATAAGTTTCTTAATTTTTGAGGGGCAGGGGGTGATAATGGTGGGCATTTACAGCGAGTTCGTGCCAGTACACGTGCAGGTATCGGAATTATCGCTCGTTCCGGAAGGCGAAATAGAAATTTATAAGCCTTCTGGAGGGCAACCGGTGACAAAATACCGTATTAGTCCTGCTCAAATTGAAAAGGTTAACGAGTATTTCGCCCAAAAAACAAGGTATAGTCCCTGGGCTTTCAGGAAAAAAAGCTATATGTCAAAGGATTCATTTCACGATACCAAGACAGGTTTTAGCCTGGATTTTAAGATGGATACTGGGGACTGGACAGAGGAAGAGAGCAAGGAAAAAAGCCGCAGCCGCGAAAAAACGCGCTTCAATAAAACCGGGAAGGGCGGGAATTTAAAAAAAAGACAAAGCGTAATTTGCCCTGAATTGGCTGCCGGGGGATTGTAGGTATTTGAGAAAGGTGTGTTCATCGCTGAAGCCTTGGGAATCAAGGTTTCAAAGGATAAAATCCGGCCAGGGTGTGTTCACCCCGGCCGGGAACTAAAAGGTGTGTTCACCCCAAGGCAAAAAATGCCCGGAAATATAGTAAAATCAAGCATTAAAAGGTGAACACACCCAAATATTTTTTTGAAGGAGCAGGATATAGCCATGACCTGGTATGCAGAAGTTAAAAGAGAAAAAGATAACAGCAAACTCCTGGCCACTCTTGCGGAAGAGCTAGAGAACCTTTCTTTCCGGATATCTTCTGTGCAAACGCAAATATTAAAAGTGCAAAAAATCATTGCGTTAGCAAACGCGTTAGCAAGCGGTGAATTGGATGGCATGACCGAACTTGAAAAACGGTGCTGGAGCGTATACGAAAAGGGGCCGCCGCAAAGATTCTACCTCACCCTTCCGGTAGCGCCGCCGAGACTGGAAATTCACTGGCAGAGATGGCCGCAGGTTGATAATCGCAAGGAAGTTCGCGAAGCCTGGTACAACCTTGTGAATGTTGCCTGGGATAAAGCTGCTCGGGGTATGCGGGCTAACCTTCCTCCCCGGCCGTTAGAAACTTTTATCGCGGCTTTCAGGTTCAATTATGGCAATAAAATAAAGAAAGATGTAGACAATTATGCCATAAAGTTTATTATTGATGCCCTGACGAAGTGCAATATTATCATTGGCGACGATTCTGAGCGGATGTCGATATTTGTAACCGCAAGGTATGGCAATGAATGGAAAACAGAAGTGTTGATTTATGAAACCCAAGAGATAACTTGTTTGCCTCCAGACTTGATTGTAGAGATGAATAAAATGGAAAAAATAGCGGAAACAAGATGCGAAGATGTCCAGGTTATCCAACCAGAAAAATCCATAAATGGAAATCTAGATGACTGGATTTAAACATTATGCGATGAGAAACGAGCGCAACTATTTTTCTTTTGAAAAATGCCTTTCTTGCTTTGAGAATGCTTGCTTAAAAGTCAATTTTTGCTCCGGAAAAAATTAGTTGCAAAAAATAGTTGCTGAAAACCGGTATCCAAAAGGCTTGATTTTGCTGGGAAAAATGGGATTGAAATTTGGGTTGATAAGGATTAAACAGGCTAACATCGGCCTAGCGAGAAAGTGAGCCGACGGGTTGCCTGAAAACAGCAAAGCTCGAATTGCCATCAAAGAAGCCTTACAAGGCAGGGACTGCTTAACGGAAAAAAATAAAAAGGCGGCGAAGAGCAGGGGCAAAAACTGTCGGTAAGAGCAGTTGGGGGTGATGAAGTGGAGGAATTGATGACGGTGCTGAAGAAGGTGCTGGTGATGGATGTAGAGGACTACCGTGAGATGTATTGCGAAGGCGATAAGTTTAAGGCGTCGAGAGAAATAAAGAAGCTGGTGGAAGAAGGGATAGTGAGGACGGCTGGGCACCCTGAAGACGGGCGAAAGCGGTGCATGATATTAACGATGAAGGGGGCGAGGGAACTCGGGCTGGATGTAGAAACGTCACGGCAGGTGATAAAGAAGGAGCAGCTAGGGTGGGGGATAGCGAAGAGTAAATTATACTTCCGAATTGGTCAGGCGGGTATACCCGCAAACAATCTCTTATCCCGAAAAGATGCGTTGGAAAAATACAATCTACGAGCAAACGAGACGATACTGGCCTGGGTGATAGAGGAGCCGGGGCCGTATGCGTTGTACGTACCGTGGAAGACGCGGTATAAAGGGTGGATAATGCAGTCGATAAATAAGACCGAGGGGCAGACGAAGGTATTCAAGGGGCATATACTGGTACATGAGACGAAAGAGCGCTGGCGGCAGGACCGCCGGCGCTTTTTAAATGGCAGTCCGGCGGGGCAGTTTTACCTGATGACGTACGAGCATTTGGGATTAATGAAGAAAGGGCCCGGGGAGATGATGAGGGAGGTAGAGGAGATGTTCCAGGCGATAGCGCCCGGTGGGGAGCTGAAAGCCGCGTTACCCGGGACGCCGCTGGACATGGTGTATGAGAGGCGAGGAGAGATGCTGGTAGGCGACATGAGGATGGAAGACATAACGCTGGCAGCGAGAGTGCTAAACCTGACGAATGAACGATTGCGGGGATATAACGGGGTGACGCTGGTGATGCGGGATGAGGCGCAGGTGAAGGAGTGGGCGAGAGTGTTCGGGTGCTGGAATAAGCTGTGGTATTTAGCTGAAACGACATTGAGCCTTTACCGGTATGATGGCAAGAGGCTGCAGGTAGTAGGTGGGAAGAAACATGAGCGAATTGCGCAGTAAAGGACTGCTGTTAAACCTGCCGGAAAAGATAAAGGCCGTCGACTTAAAAAAATACCAGCCTTTGAAAGCAGTATTACCCTATGCCAGTATAAGCCTGGGGATAGCCTCAGTAGTGCAGCAGTTAATAAAGCCAGGGAGTAGTGTGTGGGTGGCCTGGGCAGGGATAATATTAGCAGTAATATCCATCTTTGCCAGGAATAAACCGTTGCTGGCAGCAGGAGGATTTATACTGGGGCTGTCGGCGGTGACGGGGATGGAGCTGGTAAAGGCAGTAAAGGCAATAGAAGCACGGGAAACGGGTCTAGAGGGGTATAACATGTCGCCGGAGAGCGTAGCGGTGTTCGCCCGGATGATAGCGATGCTGCCGGCAATAGCCGGAGCAGTAATAACGGGTGCGCTTTGGAAGAGCGGGGGAATGTCGCTGGCGAATTTTACGGATTTTATGGAGTTAAATATCATGAGAGGGATTAGGGGGATAAAGGAAAAGCCAGAATCAAAATTTGACGTGCAGGTAGCGCCGGGGATAATCGTGAAAGGAGAAGACCGTTTTTTGCACACGATGATAGTAGGGACGATAGGAACCGGGAAGACGAGCAGGACGCTGAAGCCGATGATCTGGCAGGATTTGCAGGCGATAAAGGCCGGGGAAAGGATAGGGATAACGGTAATCGAGCCTAAAGGAGATTTCAGCGCTGATGTTGCGGAGATGGCGAGGAGTTTGGGGATACCGGTGATGTATTTAAATCCTGAAGACCCAAATTCGCCGAGGTTTAACCCCCTGGAGGGTGACGCGATGACTGCGGCGGAGATAATGAGGACGGTACTGCAGTCATTGTTTGGTAAGCAGGAAGCATTTTTTCGCCAGGCGCAGGAAGTAGCGGCGCGGAATACTGTCTTGCTGCTGAAGGCTGCTTATGGTGACCGGGTAGATATAAAGAGGATGGCCGAAGCGTTGAGGAACGAAGAAATGCTGAAGGCATGTTTGGATACGGTAGAACGGAAGCAAGGGCGCAGTTCATTGACCGAGTATTTCCGGCAGGAAGTATTGGGGAGCAACAAAGAAAAGATGGCCCAGCATACATTGGGCCTGCGGCTGCAGCTAGAAGACATAACCGGGAATGAGATGCTGAATAAAGTACTTGTAGGAAAGAGCGACATAAACCTGGATAAGCATTTAGAAGGCGGCGGGGTTTTTGTAGTGAACACGGCGATGGGGCGGTTAGGGAAGCTGGGAGACGTTTTCGGGCAGTTTGTGATGATGCACCTGCAGGCGGCAGTATTCAGGCGGCCTGGGAACGAGATGACGCGGCCTTACCATGTGCTTTATGTGGACGAGTTTCCGAGGTACGTAAACCCTGACTTTGAGAGGCTTTTGGCGATAGGGCGGTCGTTCAGGTGTGCAGCGGTGCTGGCATTGCAGACGACTTCCCAGTTATTGTTAGAGAGCAAGCCGGCATTTAGGGATATAGTACTGGAGAACTGCCGGAATAAAATAATATTGAATTTGGGGTCGGCAGAGGACGCGAAACGGTTTGCGGCGGAGTTTGGAGAGAGGCTGGTAGTGAAGCGGTCGCGGAGCTACAACCGGGATTCGCTGATATTCCTGCCGCTGCACGAGAACTCAATCAGGGAAGATGAGAAATACGAGCAGCGGTTTAACTACACGGACATGATGGAGATGCCGGCGTTCCACGGTGTAGTGAAGGTTGTGGTGGATGGAAAGCCGCAGCCGCCGCAGCTGGTGAAGCTGGAGCTGAGTGAGTGGGATAAGAACAGGCGGCGGTATCAGGGAAAAGAATTATCCCTGCCAGTAGAAGAAGAGCCAGTTAAAGAAGGGTCGGTGATAGAAACCAGTGCAGAGGCTAACCTAGAAGCCGGGGAACCCAAAAATGAAGGAGCCATCGAAGTGAGTACAGGAGTAGAAGCTGGAGGTAAGGATGAGGCCATTAGTTTAGAGCGAGAGATAATCGGAGCCAAAGATCCCTACGGGGCCAGTAAAAAGAAAGCGACCCTAAAAGCCTCAAAGGAAGAGCTGCAGGAAGAAAGAGTAACAGAAGATGCGGGAGGTAAAGTATTCCAGTTAACAATTCTTGATGAACAGGATAGCAGCGATGAGTTCTTTGTTTAGAACCGGCTCAGGTTCATAGGAATGATGGTGTGGAAACAGGATGTGCCATGTCCTGAAGGTCCGGGAGTACAGGCCCGGCGTAATCAGGGGCTAATACCAGGCTGAGGGCGCGGTAGAGAAGCTATTTTCACCAAGAATGGCAATTTTCAGGTCATGACCGGATTGATTGGCAAACAGATGACGGCCAACTACCGGAGGGGAGATAAGAGTTTGCTCGCCGTGGAAGTGCGCCCGGTCGCCTGACCGGGCTGTTTTGTATTGACAGGAGCAATATGAAGGCTTTATGATGAAAGCAGGTGCAGGTTGATGAAAGTCAACCACCCCCAGCACAAGGCCGGGGGCTTGAGGCAAACGTGAGGCGGTAGTCTTACGCCCTCAAGCCTGGTTGATTAGCCTCAGCCACCGGGCGTAAAGCCTGATGGGGCTACGTTACGGCGGAATATATAGGCACTCCAGGATGCTCCACCAGTTCCGGACACTGCGGCCAGCGGTTAAACATCGCTGAAGGGTAGGCGAAGTACTGTTGGCGCCAAACCCGCTGTAACATTGGCGAGGTGGGCCTACTGCCGCAAGGCAGACTTATCTCCGAAAGGGGATCAATTATGGTTTATGTGTTATCTAAAAATGGTCAACCCCTGATGCCCACTGAAAGGCACGGCAAAGTACGCCGGATGCTCAAAGACGGCAGGGCGAAAGTGGTCAAGGCGAGACCCTTTACCATCCGGTTAAATTATGAAACAACCAATTACACTCAGCCTGTAACCCTGGGGGTGGATGCTGGTTACGAAACAGTCGGGCTGTCGGCTATAAGTTCTGGCAAAGAATTATTTTCTGCCGAATGCACTCTGCTCAAAGGTCAGGTTGAGCGCAACAGAGAACGGTTAAGATACCGCCGGCAGAGGAGGAACCGACTCCGCTACCGGGCACCCAGATTCGATAACCGTAAAAAGCCTGCAAATTGGTTACCCCCGAGCATACAGCACAAGTTGGACAGCCACCTGCGTTTAGTAGCATTGGTGAAAAAAATACTTCCCATTACCGAAGTGATAATAGAAGTAGCCAGTTTCGACATTCAGGCCATCAAGAACCCCGGCATCCAGGGTAAAGAATACCAACAAGGCGAGCGGGCTGGCTACTGGAACTTGCGAGAGTATATCCTGCACCGGGACAATCATGAATGCCAGAACTCAAACTGCCGCAATAAGGCTAAAAACAAAGTGCT
>NZ_JAXGFQ010000042.1:0-15187 GCF_051020825.1 Moorella naiadis (nom. illeg.) | reverse complement strand
CCGGGGCGACGCTGCCGGGTAATGCTGTCAGGTGATTTCTATGGTCCCTTCCTCTACTTTTATTTTAGCAAGGACACTTTAGGTTATGTACGTACCAAAAATATATTGAACGAATACTTTTCGATTCTATCGCAGAGCGAAGCTCTTGCGCGGCAGGCTTAAGGCGTTCTGGTAACGCTGATACTGATGGGTTTAAAACCCAGGAGGCAGCTCCGATCAACCCATTAACCTTACTGGAAGGAGCGTAGCGTTGCCTGTTTTTTTTAGCTTCGTAGCCCTGTGCTATAACGGCGTACCCAGCATCTCTATCTATATAAGTAAGATCACAACCCTTATCATCTGGTCCATCTGTCAAGCATTCTGCAGCAATGGAATGAATATCTTCAACCCTATATCTCATTTGCAAAGCAAATAGTAACCTGGCATTCGTTCCGTATTGTTGCAAGTCATCTCTCGCTTGGAAGGCAACTTCATAAGGTGCTGTCTGAATCATCTTTAGCACGCCTCTCTCTTTTCAATGGTCCTTCTTAGATAATCTTGACGATGATCATTACCCCGCTTTTTTCTCAATAGTAAATTGCCAGGGCCGACTCCAGGCCCTTTTTCCCTATCAGGTTGAGTATCCGGTCGATGATAGATCTTTTCCTTGACCAAAGTCACCTGGACTTCAACCGGTCAATCGCCTGACGCTATGGCCACTCTTTCTAATTATCTCAGGAATTTCCGCAGGTTTCCAGGCAATGGCATAATACCATCTGCCGTAGCTCCCGTCGGCATTGACCGCGTTGACCCACCGTTTGGCGGCCTGGGCTTTGACTTCGGTTAGCTCGTCGTAACCCTTAGTCTCCAGGATCAGGTGACCAGCGTTACCCTTCAGGCGAATGATAAAGTCAGGTGTGTAGTCGTGAACCTGGCCATTGTGCAGGTAAGGAATGGTAAAGCCCAGCCCGGCGTTTTTCACAAAGGCGTCAACCATTTCATGGGTGTCAATGAAGTAGGCAGCCGATTGCTCCCACTGTTTCGTGTCCGCCACTACATAGTTTACATGACTATGTATAACTTCGCGAACGTCACGGTTCGTCCAGAAGTCTACCTCGGTCGTGGAACCAGGGCCTCGATTGGTCTCATAGCAAGGGAACTCCGGAGCCTCTCCCTGAGAGGTATCGGGTCTTATGGCCTCCACCAGCCGCTCGATAACCCACCCGTAATAGGGAGAAAGAAATACGTCCAGGATATTTGCCGGGGGGATGGGGTGTACTTTCTCCCGCAAGTAACGGTCAGCAATCCGTACCAACTGTGGGAACAGTACATGCGCCGGAGCCTCGCAACTCGGCTGGGAGACATAGGTCCTGGTAAGGTCCCGAGCTAATTCAAATACCAGTTCCTGGAACCTGTGGCCAGAACGGTAGGGGTTAAGGTCCACACTCTCGATCTTGCCCGGCCCTGTCAGGCTGTACCTGCCCTGGTTGTTGGCCAGCCCTGCCTTCATCTCGACCTCAGGAGGAATTTTAGTAGGGTCCAGGGTGAGTTCGGCCACGGCCTGCCAGTCCACGGTGATCCGGTTACGGATGGCTTGCCGGTAGCCTTCTACTCTGGGGAACGTAATCTCGTATCGGGCCTTGGCCGGGATGGCGTGAATATGGTGCCGCTTTTCATTGGGGCGGGTGGTTCCCCGGTTGGCCTTAAACGGTATGACCTCGAAGGGTACCCCGAAAATCTTGGCGACCTCCTCGGTGGGTTTTCCATCCTCGCCGATCTCATAATTTGATCGGCGCAGGCCACGGCCTACCACCTGTTCGCACAAGAGCTGGGACATGAAAGGACGCAAGCCCACGATGTGGGTTACTGTATTGCAGTCCCAGCCCTCGGTAAGCATGCCTACGCTGACGATGCAGCGTACATCTCTGCCAGGGGGATGCAAGGGACGCTTAAGTTTCTTGGCCAACTCCTCGAACCCTTCGGGGTAGATAGGGCGACCCTGAAAATCCTTGGGCCATTCGGTCTTACCCACCATGTCCAGGGTAAAGCGCATCCACCTCGCCTCGTCGCTCTTGGCCTGCTCTATATCAGTTTCGTGTATTACTTTAGAATCCACTCGTATTGTGTTTAAGTGGTCGGCGCTGTTGCGGAATCCCTCTATATTGGCCGGCGGAATACCTGCCGGCGGCTTGTCTTCAGCCAGCCATTCGTAGACTACCTTAGCCAGCTTAGTATTCTTGCACACGATGATAAATACAGGTGGCCGTGGGTCGTCACGGACCTCCTCCCATTCTCGCCGCAATTCCTCCCATAACCCGGCCAGCATGACGATGGGCGTATTCGCCCACTTCAAGATGGCCTCGGGTTTAGGGCTCGCCTTCCGCCCGCCGCGCTCTGCCGGCGTGAGCCTGGGCAGTATCCAGCGCCAGATGTTGAAGTAACCCGGGATCTCGGCACCCGTGGTATCGCGTACTGCAAGTTGAGGTATTTTCACCAGTCCAGACTCTATGGCGTCGGTGAGGCCGAAGTCACTCACTACCCAGGGAAAAATGCGGTTACTCTCCTGGCCTACCCGACCGAGGAAGTAGGGCGTAGCGGAAAAGTCTACGCAAAAGTTGATGCCGCGGAGTTTGTGAATCCGGTCCAGCCCGTCTATCCAGACGGTGGCCTCCTTAAAAAACTCCTCACTTTCCTCTTCCTCGCCGAAAAGGTCCTCTTCGCCCTCCTCCGGCTGCGGCCGGCGAAGGCGGTAGGCGTGGTGGGCCTCGTCGTTGAAGACGAGGATGTTTTGCTTGCCCCCGACCTCCCGGCCCAGTACGTGGTTAATCCAGGCGGTGTCACTTTTTAGGTACTTGTTGGTCTCCACCTGGACGCGCCTCAGGTTTCCCTGGCCGTCCCGTTCTTCGCCGATTACTGTGAGGAGCCCGGCCGCCACCTGGCGGTTAAAGTCCTCGAGGGTCAAGTAGCGCTTACCGCGAGCGGTGGTGGTTTTATCTCCTATAGTAATGGTCTCTATAGTTTTTACCGGCACGCCGGCCTTGACCACTCTGGCGCTTTCACCACCAGCCTGTACCGCCTGCGGCTCGAAGATGTGCCAGTTAGTCACCAGCACCCTCCCCCTGGTCAGGTCGGACATCAGATGCCGGGGCACCAGGTCACGGGTGCGGTAAAGGCTGGCCTCCCCGCGCCTGGGGTCCAGCTCCTGCAGGCGGTTACGGATGGTGACGTTGGGGCAGACTACCAGCACCACGTCGGAAAACCGGGCATCGCTCCGGTCATTGATCTTATTCAAAATGCTCCAGGCGGCCAGCATGGCCATCACCGTGGTCTTCCCCGTACCCGTGGCCATCTTGCAGGCGTAACGCCGGAAGGCCCGGTATCCATCGGCTTTGCGCTCCTCGCTTGGTTCGTCCAGGGGAACCTCGATCCCCTGGAGTAAGTCGGCCCGAGCTTCAGTTAGGAAAATGATCGTCTCTGCCGCCTCTAACTGTGCGTAAAAAAGCTGTTGCTGGCGCCCCTCCCGCCGCCAGTAGTTCAGTAGCTCAAGGGTGGTCCTGGTGACCCCCGGCCAGCCCTGCTCGCGCCAGTCCTTGAGCCGCTGCCGGATCAGGTTAACAAGCTCCAGTTCAATCCACTGGCCCCGGACCTCGTGCTCATTATTACTTAGCGGCGCTTTCGGATCACGGTAGAAGTAGCCTGCCGGCCGGCGTCCAGGCCGGAGCTCCGGCTCCTTCCCTTCCCCCAGATACCAGTAGGCTGCTGGCTCCTCGTAGGGGGAGTTAAGAATGGGATCGGGAACCTCGTAGCTGCTCATTTATCGGCCTCCTCGAGGCGCTTTACAACCAGGAGTTCATTACCGCGATCGTCGATGACCTTAACCGCCACCTGGCCATGCTCGCCCGCCTCGAACGACGCGCTGATGGTACCGGCCAGGTGATCCCATACGTTATCCTCGTAAATACCCCTAAGGGCTCGCTTAAGGTTGCTCCAGGCGCTGGTGCGGGGGAAGAAGGCCTGGTCCACATGAAAACATAGACCGTTATAATCACTATCCAGGAACCAGGCCGGCACGTCACTGCCTTTGCGGTGGTCTGTCTGCATTGTTACCGGATCGAACACGTCCAGCCCCACCAGCTCGACCTGATACCTAGCCGGTTTCTTTCCCGGCTTAACCTGCACCTTCTTGAGTTTGACCTCCGGTAGGCCACAGACGCTGAAGATCTGGCTGCTGCGCATATTTTTGAGCAGGTCGCCCATCAGCAGGTCTGGCGTAGCCTGGACATAAGTAGCCGGGATGCCCACTGTAGCCTCACAGTTTTCTACGAGTACTCGGGCGTTAGGTTGAATGGCAAAACCAATGACATAGAGATGGCTATAGCCCTTGGCATAGGCCTCGCGGGCGGCTTCATAGATCAGCCTTTCGCTTATGGCGCCGTTCTCCGGCCCGAAAACTATGGCTGCCGGCTTATCTTCACCGTTAACTACTACTGCCTCAGCCGATAGAGCCAGGGTTTTGGCTGGTGGACGGACATTTTTTAAGGTGACCGTTTTTCCGCCTCCTAAATGTAGTACCGGGGACTTGCGGAGGACTTCCAGCATCCTCCCCATGAACGAACCGTAGCCTTCGGGGCTCTCGGCCAGGGCCTGGACTTCGTCAACGTCTTCCCAGTCTACCGGGGTGGGTATAGTGGCCTCCACACAAAAAGGCCCGGTAACGCGCACAATATTTGGGACCACCTCGGGCCGGTCCACCAGGATCTCTTCCTTGGGCGGCTCGTTATTGGCTATGCTTTCCAGGGTAATATGCGGCACAATACCGCCGATTTCCTCCCCTTTGCGGTTCTGCTTGCGCACATACTCGAAACCGCCGGCTGGGCCACGGGATTCGTCCTTGAGTTGGTAGTAAGGAAAGGTCGCCGTGAGTAGCCGCTGCCGGGTTAGGGCCAGGGGCACGCGGCTCACGTCAATGGTAATCCACCGCCGGCCCCACTGCTCGGCTACATATGCGGTGGTCCCGCTACCGCAGGTGGGGTCGAGAACAAGGTCGCCGGGGTCGGTGGTCATGAGGATACAACGTTCTATGACAGTCGGCGATGTTTGAACCGCGTAGACGCGTTGTGTCCCTGTTTGTGTAGACTCCCATCTATCTGTGATAGGTATCACCGGGAAGTCTTCGACGAAGCGTCGATACCTAATTACAGACCCCATAACCTCTATACGATCGTTTTCTGCAAGCCTGTGGAGGCCTTCCAAGGTTGTCTTCCAATGTGTATCAGGACGTGGTACGTACTTCTTGCCCTGGAACCAAAACTCTACTGGTTCTCTGGCTGCTCCCTCAGAGTATAGAGGTGCCAGTTGATATCTTCGTGCACCATCAGGTATGATACCACTCTCAAGCTCCTTGCGAGATAAGCGTCTTGTTTGACCATTCGGGAGTAACAACATATCATATCGATCCAATGAAGTATCCCCGGGCTTCCGATCAGTGTAGAGTTGTCGGTATTTGATACAGTCCTTATCCTTTGCATACCACAACAAATAGTCAACCGTAGGCGGAAGAAGATTGCCTTCCATCCCACCAGTCTTTTGGAAACTAATCATTCCGGCAAAATTCTCTGGCCCAAACACCTCATCCATCACTTCCCGCACGTGGTGCAGGTTTTCGTCGCTGATCTGGACAAAGATGCTGCAGCTGGGAGCCAGCAGTTCCCGGCAGAGTAATAACCGATCCCGCAGGTAGGTCAGGTAGGAGTGCAGCCCCAGCTCCCAAGTATCCCGGTAGGCCTTGACCATCTCCGGCTCCCGGGTCATGTCTTCGTCATCATTATGTTTCACGTCTCGCTTACGAACAAAGGGTTGAAAGTTGGAACCAAACTTTACCCCATAAGGCGGGTCCATGTAAATCATCTGGACCTGCCCACCCAGGCCCTCGTAGTGCAAAAGGGAATTCATTACCACCAGGGAATCGCCCAGGATCATGCGGTTAACCCACTTATCCCTGTACTCGTAAGCCTTCAAGATCTGGTCTATCACCGGCCGCTGGGGATCGCCGAAGAAGTCGTAGAGGGTCATCTGCTGGGCACCCCTTTTCCGGTGCCCCTGCAGGGTCTCGATAATGGCCCTCGTTGACAGTCGCTCGTGGACGAACAACGGCAACGTCGGCACTTCGAAGGACAGGCCCTCGGCTTTACCGGCCCAGTTGAGAAAAGGCTTACTTATCTCTTTCAGAAGCTGTATAGCATCTTGAAGTCCATAGATCTTGAATTCGCCACCGTTAAACTCCCGGGGATGAGGAAAAATATGAGGCGGCTCCAGCCGGTTAGCTTCTTCAATCATCGCCAGTAACCACTCGCCCAACTCCCGGGCCTGGTTTTGACCATCCCAATCTAGAGCTGGGGAGAGAGAAGAATCATAACGATACGTAACAGGCGGTTTTTCCTTTTTGAACTGGGCCTGGGTGCCCACATCAGGACGCAAAAGGCTTTCGGCCTCCGGATGCCGATAGGTTTCAGCTTTCGGCACTACCGCTTCCTGTGCCGGCCGTTGGCGGCGTCTGGCCACTGCTATTCCCCCTTACTCATAGCTTGGGATTCTCTAAACACTCCTGGTGACCCCTTATCAGTATGTAGGGCGACATTTTGGCCACTAAAGTTACATCATTTGAGGTAAAGTCATCACTATTCAGCTAGCCATTGATACCCGTCACACTTGCTAACCGCCTGGGGGTACCGGTTGATCGCCGGTAATAACGGCTGAATAAGAGTCGGGTATTTACGATAAACTATGCTGAACATGCCATAAACCTTAACCCCTAGTATGTAGGGTGTCCCACTGCGGCCGGGTGAGCTCCCCTTTACCTATGTAAAGCATGAGGTCCTTGGTAAGAAGCTGGTCGTGGTATTTGCGATCCTCGCCAACGAAGCAGGCGAAAATAGAGATAATCTGCCCCTGGCGCTGGTAGATGCCTCTTTGGTTTGGGTGGTAGCGTTTCGTTTCTTCCCAGGTGAGCATCTGGCTACACCGCCCTATTAGACGCGACTTGAGACAACCCAACATGGAGGAAGTTAAGCTAACGAGTAAGTTACGTAAAAGTTAGCTCCGTCACTGCCCTCGGTTTTGATGATTCTAACATCACACATCCGTTCTATCTTTCGGCCTCTCATCACACTGCAGACCAATGGATACCTATTATGTAAGTTCATTTTTCTATGGATGTCCCCAGACCTTAATATTAATTGCTCCACGCCCCTTCTTTTAGCAGGTTTGAAGTAGTTATCCTGAATAAACTGTCTAACAAGATCAGCCGATGAAGAAAGGGAAGGGGAAGAAGTGACCGGATGTAGCTGCTCTGAACTCAGTTCACTTCCTGTAGCTATTTCTCCTTTAAGGACAAACTTGGTAATTTCCAAACCTGATGGGGGGAGAAAAACCAGACTTATTTCCTCTGTCAAGTAATTCGTGTAATGCCTTCTGATGACTTCATAGGTATCCCGTTCTGTAATGAAGAAATACTTGTAGTCCGCTTTATTCTCCCTGAGTTTCTTGAAATCTTTAAGAAACGCCTGCCGCTGCTGCGCTCCGAGATCGCTTACATGATATGGAATAGTAGTTTTAATCTCAGCAATGATACGCTTCCCGTCCTTAGTTGTTATGTCTAAATCTAAACCAGGGGCTCCCTGGGGTCTGGTTGCAATATCAATCAAAGGAAGATCATGTCTCATAGATAGAAAATGCTTTGCTATGAGACAAGCTATGAAGCTGACATCGTTATCGAAGTTCCTCAACAACCGCTTAAAAGTGGAAACAGTCTTGTACCAATCTTCAAGGTTACAATGTTCTTTCCCTATGTTTATGGTGTTTAAGAACCTTTGGATATTCGCTAGCTTCTCTGCTATACTAGCTAGCCGTTGTTTTTCTCCCGCTGTCATAACAGCGTCATCGGAGACTTCAGAGGCCACAACAAGTCACCCCCAAACAAGATTTGCCTTTATTTTTAGTTCCTCCTTTTGGTGTCCGTTGCTGGTAACTGTAATTAGCCGGGCCTAAATATTTTACCGTTTATAATCTTCTATCGTTTTAATTCGCCATTATTCCAGATTTCCCTGCTTATTTCCAAGGTTACCTGATCAATCCACCCAATCAACAGGCGCTTTGAGGGCATTTGATTCACCTCCTGTTGTGCTGCACCTCCCCAGCCCATCAGAGCCAGGGGTTGGTCTGCCCGTTAATTAATTCCTGCTTTCACCGGATGGACCTGGAGGCCGCCGATGGCCTGGGCCACGTCGTAGACGTCCTGGTAGGCGGCCTCGGGCTTGACCCGGCTGTAGGCGCGGACCCGGTACAGGAGTTGGCCGTTGGCGTCGGTCCCCGTCTGCAC
This sequence comes from Moorella naiadis (nom. illeg.), assembly GCF_051020825.1. Taxonomy (NCBI): domain Bacteria; kingdom Bacillati; phylum Bacillota; class Clostridia; order Neomoorellales; family Neomoorellaceae; genus Neomoorella; species Moorella naiadis (nom. illeg.). The sequence goes on along the minus strand of NZ_JAXGFQ010000042.1, from coordinate 6,831 downwards.
CCGGAGCTGGAAAGACGACCCCACCGGGGTGTTGACGACGGGCATAAATGCTCTCCTCCTTTGATTACGGCGGGGCTAGACCGGCTGAAGGGCGGTCCCGCCGGAAAATGTAAAAGGCCGGCCAGGTTAAATAACCTCAGCCGGTCTTTGGTCTCAGCGTAACCATAAAGCGGGGGGATGTCAAGGGGCTTTGGAATTAGATTTCCCCCGTCCCCGCTGGGACAAAGGAAGGATTTCAATCAGCCTAACACTGTCTGCTTCAAGGCATTCTTGAGAGCCTTTTTACGGTTTTCGTAAAAACTTCTAAAGTTATTCACGGAAAGGTCTAGAACGTTAAGGTAGTGCCTCTCTTTAAACTGTTCCCGGGCGACTGCGTCCGGGTAAGCCCCATCCAGCCAATTCACAAAGGGCCGGTCTTTTTTACTAATGTTCTCAGCCCCTTCTAAAAGCTGCAGGTTGGGTATTTTATTGTAGTTCTGCAGGATGAAATCTATCTCGCTGTCGGGTATCCCGGCCCTTCTCAGTTTATCGCGGCTGGAACAGAGGCTGCGGGGATGAATGTGGTCCTGATGGAAGCTGTAGCGGTAATTCAGGCTGGGATACAGTAGGGCCAGCACCGAAAAAGTATACTTTTTACCGTATTGGTTTTCCAGTAGATTGTCGATTTCTTCTTCGGTCAACTCCAGGGTTTTTACCGTTCCCTTGAGCCGCGCCTTTATCTCGTCTGCCGGGAAAATAGTATGATGATCCCTGATTACTTCCCGAATGATCCGCAGTACCTCATCGGATTGGCCGCCGAAGGTCTGCTTCAAAAGCACCAGATGCAGCCACTTGCGCATAGTTTCCCGCTCGCTGGCATACCTGGGCAAAGCCAAAACATCGCGGGCATTACCTCGTTGGAAAAGATAATAGCAAATAGGGATGATGGCATTATGGGAGGTGAGGGTCTGGTAATTGAAGCCAAAGCCGGACACCAGCTCCACCGTGGCCAGGATGATCTCCCTGATCTTATCCCACTGGTTCTCGATATCTAGCATATTCCGGGAGTTAAAGTTATCCACTTTGAACTTGATATCCTTGTCACACAAGACCAGACAGGTTTTGAGCACAAAGTCTTTATCAAAAGTGAAGCCGCTGCCCAGGCGGTTAATATCATCCACCAAACTGGTGATCTCCTCCCGGGCATCGCGGTTCTCCCACTGGGCTGTAGCAATTGACAGTAAAAGGTCGGAGTAGCTGAGCAGGGTGCCGCCGCTGTTGACCCGGATAAAGATGTTAAGCACCCGGTCGAGCTCCTGGCCTTCCTCCAGGTAGTAGCTGATGATGGCGTTTTTGTTAATCACCTCACTGAGCCGGAACAAACACTTTCCCGCATATTTGGAGGTCAGGTTGTTCTCCGTAAGATACTCGTGCAGTTCAAAGGGATTGTCTGGATTAAAATCTAAGATTTTGCCCACGGGGAACCAGTAGCTGTTTTCGTTTCTTTCCTGTGCTTTTTCATCGGTGAGGAACTTGAATTGGTAGAGCATTTCCTCGTCTTCGCCCGGTTCATCCAACAGATTTAGATACAGTTTCTTCTGTGGGAATGCCTGGGGGTTATCCCAGTGCATATAAGGCACCTTAGAAGCATAGCTGCCTTTGAGGCCAATGTATAAAGCGGTTAACCGCTGCTGCCCATCCAGGATGGTGGTGATGTTTTCATCCCCCATCAGGGTGGCCTTCTGGTTGTGGGACTTCAGCTGGTGGTAGTCTTTAATGAACTCGTAAAACTGGTAGTTTTTGAGGTTCTCGCGCGAAACCTTCCAGAAGAGAAAGGAGCCAATGGGGTAACCTCGCATGATGGAATCAAAAAGGCGCTCAATCTGCTCTTCACTCCAAACAAATTCCCTCTGAATAGCAGGCAGGAGGTAGCTGCGGTCAATTATTCTTTTTACCGCCTCTACCACCGTAATCGCGGTTTGGAAGGCCACTTGTAACCACTCCTTCTAAGTGTTTTCTCTCAAACCCAGGAGGCCCTCCCGCTCTAATTACAATACTGAATAAACAATACTATTCAGCGTCGTCATCAGCTGGCTCTCAGAACAAAGGTGGACAGGATCAGTAGAGCATCGGCCGATGAGGGAAGTGGCCCCCCGGATAACGAACATGGTACATAGTGAACATCCAGGGCTGGCCCAGGGTAGGGTTCCTTAGCATTTTCATCAGCACATTATTAAGGCTGGTATCCGTAAGCAAGGGCCAGCAGCCCTTCTGCCAGGGACACAATTTGTTCCCTCATGGCGATCTTCTCCCGCCACTCTGCCGGGATGCCGTCCTCGCCGTAGTAGGTTCCGGCTAGCTCGCCGTAGACGGCGCCGGTGGTGTCGGCGTCGTCGCCCAGGTTCACGGCCAGGAGCGCCCCTTCCCGGAAGGAAGAGCTGTGGTAGAAGGCCCACAGGGCGGCCTCCAGGCAGTCGACCACGTAGCCCGTGCCCCGGACTTCGGGCGGGTTGCGCCTTTTGAAGGAGCCTGAGGCCACCGCGGCTATCTTCGGCGCCAGGGGAGCCTCCCACCACAGCCCGGGCGTCGGCTCATAGTGATCGGAAAGGAGTTCCTCTTTAGCGGCGCCGTCTACGGCCCCCACGATGAGGGCCGCAAAGTAGCGGCAGGCGTCGACGGACTCTTTAGCGCCGTGGGTGGTGCGGGAGCTTTCCCCGGCCTTCGCCACCGCTTCCTGGGGCTTGCAGGCGTAAAATAGCGGCACCGGCGCCAGCCGCATGAGGGAGCCGTTGCCGGCGGTAGAGGGATCTGTGGAGCCGCAATAAGGCTCCCGGGTGCGCTCAAAGCGCTCCAAGGCCGCCCGGACCGTGTTGCCGATGTCGAAGCAGTACCCGGTGCTGCTCATGTACCCTTCCCGGTACCAGCGCCGGTATCTCTCCATCTGATCAGCCGGATCGAAGCCCCGGCACTCCACCAGGCTCTCCGCCAGGCACAAGGCCATTGCGGTGTCGTCGGTCCACTGGCCCGGCTTCAAGTTGAAGGGCCCGCCGCCGACCATGTCGTTGATGGGCTCTAAGGACCCGGGCCGCCAGAATTCCAGGGTGGTCCCCAGGGCGTCCCCTGCTGCCAGGCCGAGCAGGCTGCCGCGATAGCGATAAATAGGCTCTATCATATTCCCTTGAAAAATCTCTCCTTTTCGGGGATTAGTACGAGCATAACCCTATTTCGTGAAAGGTTGTGCCTTCCAGGTGCGACCGAGTTAGTTAAAAAACAATTAGCACTACAGCATAATTTGCTTCCTTTCCCTAGCAATTAGGAGGCTCCGATATAAGGGCATAACTCCTTTTTCTAGTGAATCCTCTTATGTTTTTGAACGCCGCTGGCAGAAATTTTCGCTGAAGTATTAAGTATGTATGTTGTTTATGGTTCTGCTGCTAATAAATTCTATAAGCAGCCCCCGAATCCTTTTCGTAAAAACAAAAAGGGCACTTTTTGCCCAAACATCGAAGTTCCTTCCCTTACCACTTGGCCACCGTTACCGATGGCACCATCTTCATCTGTTAAAAGCAGTTCCTCTACGCCTTTATTCCCATCCTCGGTTTGCGTCACCGTTGATCCCTGGTCTAACAGCTCCAGCATATTAACCTGCTGGGCGGTGATGATCACGATTACCGCCTCGTTGGGGCGGAACTGTCGCAGCTCCAGCAGGTTCTAGTTGGTCACCGCCACCTCGTCGAGGACCACCCGCGGGTCTGCTCGAAGCTGTCCTGCGGGACCCGGTTGACGATCCCGATCTTTTTGATCCGGGCTTTAAAGCCAGCCTTGTGCATTGTTGACAGCTCTCCTTGTTGATGGATTTGACTGGTGGCCTTCCGGCAGTCATTGGCATGTGGTCAGCCCGGCAGGCCTTTGCAAGTTCTCTTTAAGTGTCCATTGTGACTGATAGGCCAGTATGTTCATAGGTTGTTGAAGCCTCGCTAGTTTGTCCAAGATTTATTATCAAATTAAGGTTTCATCTTGTTCAGGACCTTCCCCCGTCGCAAACGCCAGAGGCCGTCTATCACTGCATGGTTATTGATCGCGGTAGCATCAGGTCGGCCGGGGCCCCCTTCCCGGCCAGAATCCTTTCGCCGCCCTTTATCACCCTGCCCAGCAGGAATGTCCCCCTGCCCCGGGTTTCCTCGCCCGCCTGCCGACGTGCTTTATTACCCTCCCCCCGGCCCACCTGCTGCCCCATTTAAAGCCCGGACCATGCCCCGCCCACAACCTTTCCCGGAGCGGAGGTCGACCCTGGGCAGGTCGATAAACCCGAGCAACCTGTGCAACCGGCTACTTTAAGCCGCCACCGGTCAAGGCCGGCCTTACGCCCTGCGCCACACCTTCGCCACCTCGCTTCTGCGCAGGGGCATGGACGTAAAAAAGGTGAGCGCCTGGCTAGGCCATGCTAACGCCGGTTTCACCTACCGGGTGTACCACCACTACCTGCCGGAAAAACTCGACGACCGGGAGGCGGAGCGCCTCAACTCCTTCCTCTTCGGCGGCAGGGACAAAAAAAGGCCGGCATTTCGTAACTGCCGGCTCTGCATACTGCAGGTGAACTAAATATGAACCGTTCCCTGTTTCTACCAGCAGGAAACTGTTCATCATGCGAGCTTTTTGCGATGACCGCGAAACCAGGTAAGGCAACGGATGCAAAAGAGGGGAAAAAAGACTTTACCCCAAAATAAAACAGTAAATAGGCATTTTGAGCGCCAAAAATAAGCCTCCCAAAGAAATTCACCCCAGCGAAAAAAAGGTACTCCTCATCTTTGTGTAGAATCTTTAGCTTAGCCCAGCAAAAAAACACACAAAGAAGGAGGAGCACCTTCATGGCTATTATACCACAACTAAAGCTATTTGGGTGGAACGAAATAGAAAAGTTGGGGGACTTAGAGCGACTCCGGCTGGTACTGGAATACATACCAGATGAAGAGCTAATGCAGACTCTGGAACGAAAACGCGGCAAAGGGCGTAATGACTATCCGGTCAGGGCCGTCTGGAATTCCATTTTAGCCGGCATCGTCTTTCAACATCCCTCCATCGAGAGCTTACGCCGAGAACTCAAACGTAACGCTCAACTGCGGGAGAAGTGTGGGTTTGAGGGAGAAGTGCCTCCCGCGTGGGCCTACACCCGGTTTATGAAAACGCTATTCGGGTACGCTTCCATGGTGGATAGTCTATTTGATAACCTGGTGCAGCAGATTAAGAAAGAGCTCCCTGACTTTGGTTAAAACGATGGTTATCAGTCCGAAAACCCGCAGGTAATCAACCTCGCCAATATGAGGTTTCCCCATGGGCTTCACTCCCTTTCAACGCCCATTTTAACAACTATGCCCCGGAGAAACCTTAAAAAAGCTTAAATTTAAGTCTGGTACTACTTGCCAATCCGTTTCCACTTAATTAAGCTTTAAGTCGTACCCGTACTTGCGCGAAAGAAACTCCACCCTTCTCCTTAGCGGCTGTAGATATTCTCGAGGGTTAGATAGATACCGTTCCAAGTGTTTTAGCGCGTGAGGGAACCTTGCCCGGTAAGCAACTCTTAAGCGCTTTACCGCGGCCTGATACGGGTTCAAAGAATCAAGATAGACTTCCCTGACCCCGGCATTACTTAAAACAGCTATAAGCTCTTCGAGCACCTCCGGGGCATTACTTACTCCAGGAAGGACCGGCGCTATGAAAGCCCATACGCTTATGCCTTCAGCAACAAGCCGTCCTGCAGCCCTGAGGCGCGCCGACGGCAGGGCGGCCCTGGGCTCCAGCACGCCCGCAGCGGCATCATCGGGAGTAGTTAATGTAAAACCGACGGAACAATTCTTTAGTTCCTTGAGTAAATCCGCGTCCCGTACCACAAGGTCGGACTTGGTAAGCAGGTCCAGCTCTATGTCCGGCCTTTCTTCTGTCAAGACTTCCAGGGAGGCCCTGGTAAGGCCCAACCCTGCTTCCGCGGGCTGGTAGGCGTCGGTAACGGCTGAGAGGAGGACCCGGCCCACAGGCGTCCGCTTCCGCCGCAGCTCGCGCCTTAAAACTTCCGGGAAGTTCTCTTTCGCGGCAACAAATTCACCCCATTTTTCCGCGCGGTTGAAAAAGCGGAGTACCGTGTCCGCGTAGCAATATAGGCATCCGTGAGCACAGCCGAAATAGGGGTTCAGGCAGTAGTTGTATCCCGGAATTCCGGTCTTGCTGAGGGCCGTTTTACAGCAGGTTTTCTGCAGCACCGTTTCAGGCATTTTTAATGGCTTCAGTCCTTTCCCCGGCAATTACGGCTGCCAAGTCCACCGAAAGAGCTCCCTTCGTGTATCCGGACCGGCCCGCTCCCCTTTCCCAACTTAACGTTAACGAGGAACGGCCCTGCCTAAAAGTAGGGCCCGCCCCCGGTGTTCCTTTACTTGTGTATTTCTGATAGCTGCTTGCCGCCGGTGCCAATATTGTCCGGAGAATTTTCCCGAATCAGGACGACAAAGGCCTGGGCAGGTATGTTCAGGATAGAACTGGCAGCGTTGGTCATAGCCTTGATGAGTTCCGCATTTTTCTCTTTACTCATGGCTCCTGCATCAATTTGAATTATTGGCATTTATACTCTCTCCTTCCTGTTAGGATTTTTACCCTCTTAACATATTAGCCGCCCCACTTTTCACCGTCAATATATTGGCTCTAAAAATTATTTTTAGATAAAAGCAATTGGCCAGGAGGAATCTTCCGGTGAGAATTGAATAATTATTTGACTACCAAAAAATTCGGAGGTGAAAAATAATGAAGTGGCAGGATTATGGAAAAACCTTAAAAGAAGTCCTTGCTTTGCAAGGCAGCCCCGTT
>NZ_JAXGFQ010000041.1:0-16646 GCF_051020825.1 Moorella naiadis (nom. illeg.) | reverse complement strand
CTCAAAAAGATTTCTCCTCTCATAGTGACATTTTCTCAGTCCGCTTATAGGGTGACAATATCACTGTCCGGCGACACTCTTTGTATTTTATTATTGACAAATGGTCATAACAGATTTATACTAATAATGAACATAAGGCCGAAAGGAGGCGTAAAAATGCCACGTGGAGATAGGACCGGTCCGTGGGGCCTCGGGCCACGCACCGGTCGCGGCGCCGGATATTGTAACGGTTTCCCCGTACCGGGCTTTATGAATCCTGCTTTCGGCTTTGGACGGGGTCTGGGTCGCGGTCGGGGGCTGGGCCTGGGCTTGGGCCGCAGGTGGGGCTTGGGTTTTTTCCCGCCGTCTTATGGCTGGTGGGGCGTACCCTTTCCCGGTGCCGTATACCGCCCCAGGGCGCGACGCCTGATATGGAATTTTTAAAGCAGCAGACGGCCGTGCTGGAAGGTCAGCTCAAGGCGGTCAAAGAACAACTGAAGGCTTTACAGCAGGAAAAGCGGCAAAATGAGGCTGGCGATGCGGTGAATGAGGACCTGTAGATAAACCCAAAAGTGGGGCCGGGTCATAAATTTATCTCCCGGCTCTTTTTATGGCTCCTCGCTATTTCGAATAGATAAAACCAATTTTCAGGAAAGGAGGCTTAAACGCATACTTAAAAAGCTTTAATATTAATCAGCTCTTGCGGGGCTACATGCCGTCAGTATGGCGCAACCACGCTAGCTATACGAGCTTTCTGGGCTTTTGTGGCCAGGCTGACCGGCCAGGTAGTAGTTACAATATTTTTCGAGGAAAAGGGGGTTTTGATTATGGCCAAACTGAATACGGAAATTAAAAATGTAATCGCAAAGCAGGGAGTTTTTCCGGTAGCTACTGCGTCTAAAGAGGGAATACCCAATGTGTTTGCCTATGGTGGACCTTTGGGAATACATCCGCTTGACCTACTTTCGGCGGACAGTGGATCTTTTTTCTCATCATTACCGCCTGATAAATGAACGTTTGACCGTTTTCCTGGATGGTGAAGGTATTAAGATAGCTGTAATAGAGATAGCCGACAAGTTCGTCAACAAAATCAACAATTTTATCAAGCCTGGCCAGGTAGTCGACCGGGGCCAGAAAATATCTTTCATCGAGCGTGGTTCTCAGGTGGACCTGGTTATATTTAGCGAAGAACTTGAGTTCACTGTCCGGGTAGGACAGCAGGTATATGGCGCCAGGACGGTGGTGGCCTGCTACCCACCTTCGATTGGGAGTACCTTTGAAAATAGTGGCTGGTACCCATAAGAATGGCTATGGCCTAGTAGTTAATACCAGTAAAATAAAGGAATTCAAGGATTTAGAGAAAGAAGAAGTAAAAATAGCAACCCTGCAACCAGGAGCCACTACTGACCTTTTGTTTAACTTGTTAATTAAACAAAAAGGGTTAGCTCGGGGGAAGATCTTGGCCCATACGGTACGTATGAATCCTGCCAAACAGCTTTTAGCTTTGCGTTCAGGCAAAGTAGATGCTATTTTCGTTCCGGAGCATTTTACTACCCTGGCTGCCCAGCTTCCAGGTATGAAAATTTTGGCTAAATGCCAGGATATATGTCCTAATATGCTTGGTTCTTTTAGGACCTACTGGTGCTGGCAAAACTACTTTACTAAATGTTATTGCTGGCCTAGTGGAATATGAGGGAGAAGTGTACTTTGGAGAGGAAAAAATAGATCTCTTGCCTCCCGAAAAACGTCAGATCGGCTCACAGTGCCTTAAAATAGAGGTATAACTGTTCTCCAAATGTTGGATAAAAAGGTACCCTGCAACTGGCACAGCACCAGCGGAAGGATGAAAATAGCAGGGCGCGTTATTTTCAAGAAGGACGAAAGGATGAAATTAAGGTGACTACAACAAAAAAGCAACCGGTTAAGGCTGTTTTTTAATACTGCGAGGACGATGTTCAATGCCAAGATGAGCTTTTAATGCATTTTGTAGTACCTGTGAAAAATTAACTCTTTTTTCCTCAGCTATTCTATTTAACCATTGAGGGACAGTTAAGGTCTTTTTAACAGATGTATTTTCAATCGCTTCACGATACGTAGGCATATAAACTTCTATTAAAACTGGTATTTGATTGGGTCCGAGATGTAATTTATTAATTGGTGTGGGTTCGGGGATAGGATCCCCATCTTGTTCCATACTCCATAAATGCAGGGCCATAGCTTCTTTAGCATTTCTGATAGCCTCATCTGTAGTATGAGCGCAGGGCAAACACCCTGGCAAGTCAGGGAACTCGATAGCAATACCGTCGTCGGCATACTCAAATATAGCCGGGAAAACATAATGATCTTTTTTCATTTAGCCCATCTCCTTGCTTGGAAAATTGAAAGGGGGAGGAGGAATTACTTAAGTTTAATTCCTGCCTGCTTTTCTATTCGTTTTAACGTCCCGATGGGGATATTTTTGACTGGATGAGTTACCGTCACCTTTCCGGGTTTTGAAGGGTGTTTAAAGTGCCAATGATCGCCGACAGTTCCTATGTAGTACCAACCGTCTCCTTCGAGTATATTGATTATCTCCCTGGATGAGTAGGATTTCATTCAGCTTCCGCCTTGCGATTATATTATAATACGTACTATGGTACGTGTCAATATGTCTATATGAAGGTGCCTGTTATTACTTTTTACCCTCTCCTGAGTCTGGGGTGGATTTTTACCCAGTCTCTCTTTTTAGGTCGTTAAACCCTTACTTCCTGTCCTTTTTCGGGGTAAAATTTATTTGCTTGGGTTTCCCACTCCTTGTCCTGCAGGGCTTTTAGCACAGCGCTATTAGCTCGTGAAGACATGCCAAAAAATACTTATACAGTGGAACTACCCCGGTTGCTCAGAGCTGGTGAAGAAATTGTAAAAATTGTAGAGTCAAAAAATAGTTAGAAGTGGTGACGCTCGTATTTATGGCGCTTTCAGATATATTTTTTTAGAAACTGTTAATATCCAGACCTCCAAATGAGGTCTTTTTTTCACCACCCCGGCAGGAACCCCAGTTCTGGTGGCGAATAGCAAATATCAGGTAGATAAGCACCACATTTATATTCCAGCGGGGGTTTAAACATGCTGGCAATCGTCAATTCCGTGGTCCTTGTCGGTCTGGAGGGCCAGAGCGTACGGGTAAAGGTGGATATTAGTAACGGTTTGCCCGTTTGTGAGATTGTTGCTCAAATTGTACATACGATATGTGCATGTTTGGACGCAAAATTAAACCTGAAATCGGTAAGTGAGGGGTCCTCCCTGCCTTTGCCTAGGGGCCTTAGAAATTACCTGACAGAATACCGCCGGTAGCGTTACCTAGGTCTGATAGTCACCGGCTTCCTTCCCGGCAAAATTCCAGATAGAGTTCCTTTACTTCCTTGTGGCGAGGCTCTTTCCGGTACCCCATAGCGATCCAGCCCCATGTATCTATAAAAACGGGTTCAAACATGGGGATCATTGCTCCCATAAAGTTCATCTTCGATTTGTCGGGAAGTCAAAGGTTCCCCCGAGAGACGACCAAGAACGTTCAAGATGGGGTCCTTTTTATTGCTAGAATGGAAGGGTTCGCTTCCGAAGAGGCTCGACTTTTGCAGCATCCTCATGTACCTCTGCAAAATGGCCAGTTTTTCTTCCGGCAACATATCCACGGCCCTTTTCAGTTCCTCACGATCAATGCTCATTACCATCGCCTCCTGTTCTAACATCATTAAAATATCTTGCTTTTGTCTTCATTATACCACTTTCGAGGTCTGCTGCCACTGCCGCGCGATTACTCAGTTAAAATATAACCGAAGGGGGATCGGCTCACTCACGGCGAAATCTTACCGAGTCTCTTAAAAGCCGCCGTGAATATTTAAACACTATGCACCGGCGCCAGACCAATTCCCGGGCTGAAAAAGGTAACCAGGGCTGGAGAAAAGGTGATATGGTTGCTCCGGCGAAGGCGGCCGGAAAAATAGGGCATGTAACTTTAATATAGCTTTATAGTTGTTTTGTTCATTAAAGGGAGTGGGTACGGCGATGGTATGGTGATGTTCGTCTGAACCGGTTAAGTGTAATTTAAAGAGCCGGGTATTAGACCTCAAGGCCCAGTTTTTATACTTTGGCGAGGTACGGCCGGGTACGGTGGTCCGTAAACATGCCTACTATTATTATGATTGTAGCCGATAAGAGAAGTGTTCACCATCGACAGGTACCAGGTTTACCGGAATGTTGGCCAGCGCAATTGCTTCTTTTAAGCAGCAACTGTCTCCGCGGATGATGATTGCCATGGAAAGGCTATCGACTATAGCATAGCCAGGAAGGGAATAACGGAAGACCTCCAAACGGGGTCTTTTCTTTTTTCATCACCTTAGCAGGAACTCCCTATCTTGCGGCGAATAGCAAATGTTGGGCAGAAAACCACCATATTTGCAATCCCACCAGGTGGTTAAACATGTTAGCCATTGTTAATTCCGTTGTCCTGGTAGGCCTGGAAGGTCAAAGTGTACGGGTAGAAGTCGATCTTAGCAATGGTTTGCCCGTTTGTGAGAGTGTTGGTCAAATTTTATACACGAAATGTTTACCTGAAAATCTAAAGTTTTTAATGTAAATCTGTGGTAGATTGAGTTGTCTTCCATAGCAATAAAAAGCTATCTGATAAAACTGCAAATAGTACAAGTAATGCTGCAGGAATCAAGATCATAACTGGATACCAGGTACTGAAGGAAAACCCCGCGGATGATACCCTGCTACTTTGCATAGTGGAGAACTGTATCGACACCTTCTACCATCCACCCTGAGCCCTCGCTGCAGATAGAGATTTTGACGGTTCAGAGAACGAAAATGGTTGCCATCAATTTGGGGTAAAGCAGGTCAGCTTACCCCGGAAAGGTAAGGTAAAATCAGTAAAGCTCGCAAAGCCTATCAATCGCAATGCTGGTTCAAACGCCTCCAAAGCTGGCGCGCTGGAGGAGAGGCTACTATTAGTCTTCTAAAGCGCAAATATGGATTACGCCGTAGCCTTTCCAGGGGATATGAGGGTACCACCACCTAGGTCGGTTATGGAGTCTTATCCTATAATCTATACCGGTTGGCAACAATGGATGAAACCGTTAGAAATCTACTCGAACTACAGTCAGGAAGTAACATTTTCCCCTATGTGATGTAAAAAGTGGACTTTTTCAGGGGGAACTAACTAAGCAGTTGTTAGAAGAATGTACACCAGACATTCCCCGTAATGAATTTTTAGCTCCTTGCATACCTGTATTATCTTTTCAAGTATAAGATCGAACTTCATAACCGGGCGTCAATTCTACTAATTGTTCAGTTTCCTGAATAGAAGGAATAGCAGCCCTACCTCCGAGGCCACGGCAGGTCAGGGCGGCAAAGGCATTGGCAAAGCGAATGGTTTCCGGCAAGGTCCATCCTTCAAGATAACCATAGAGAAAGGCACCATGGAAATTATCGCCCGCCCCCGTAGTATCGATTACATTGACCGTAAAACTGGGAGCATGATAGAAATAATTACCGTCGTAAGCCAAAGATCCTTTATCCCCTAGAGTTATGCCTACAATTTTTGCCCCTCGATCGTGGAATAAGCGGCAGGCCTCTTTAAAAGGTATATTTCCACATATATTACGGGTAGATTTATCGTCAAGAATAAAAATATCAATGTACGGAAGGATTTTCATTACCTTATCGCCAGGGATATTGCCCCCATCTAACGAAATGATGGTCTGAGTGTGTTGCCGACAATATTTTGCTATAGACAGAGCCAGTTCAAAATTATTTCCGTCCAGGTGAACCGAATTAGTGTAGCTTAAAATGTCCATATTAATTTCGCTCAGGTCCAGGTATTTCAAACACCCCCCGTAATACGTTATCGTTCGCTTACCCGTACCCTTTTCTACATGAATGACGCTTAAAGGAGACGGCCTGCCCGTTAAGGTACGAATTCCCGTTACATCTACCACTTTGTCTTTTAGTTCATGAACTATAAGCCGACCGATAGGATCATCACCTACCGCGCTCACCAGGCCAGATTTTTTTCCAAGGCTTTGCAGGGCCACAGAGGCAGTTGCGGCAGGACCACCGCCACTACAGGCCATTTGGTAAGCTTCAATACGCTCATCGCTATCAGGAACTCGATCTACAAGGAAAAGCAAGTCATAGGTAGCCGCACCAAAAAACAAGCATTGATATCTCTTCATATATCTTCCCCTGCCTTTAAGCGTTAGGCGTTATACAAACTTTCAGACCGAGCCCCCGACGGGCAACTGAAAAAGCTTCCTCAATTCCTGAAAGAGGGAATTTATGGGTGATCAGTTCTTTTGCCTTAAGAGATGGAAGAATTTCCAAAACGCGATGGTGGGTAAACGGATTAATAGCAGAGCCGACAATTGTAAGCTCTTTCCGGTAAATTTCATTAGGTTCTATAGAAATTATCTGGCCCGGGGCTACAACACCAAAAAAAAGTATGGTCCCACAGCGAGATACCAGGTCAATGGTGTGCTTTGCAGTATCAACCCTCCCGGCTGCTTCGATGACTACATCGGCTCCCAACCCATTGGTAAGGTCCATTACGATTTCATGCACGTGTTCATGGAGCGGATCAATCACCACATCGGCTCCCCTTTTTAGAGCTACTAGCCTTCTCTTTTCTATAGGTTCAATAACAATAACTTTTCCAGCGCCTCGAAGTTTGGCCAGCTGAGTAAGGATAATCCCGACAACACCCCCTCCTAATATCACTACAGTATCTCCAACCTGTATTCCCGCCCGATCTATCCCGTGGAGGCAACACCCTATATTTTCAGCTAAAGCAGCTTCCTCCGGGCTAACATGAGGAGGAACGCGATAGATAGTATGCTGCGGCAAAATGGCATACTGGGCGAACCCTCCGTTGAGATGTACCCCAAAGGCCTTCTTGTCCAAACATAGATGAACCTTTCCGATACGGCAGAATTTGCATAAGCCACAGAAGATATGGGGTTCAACCGTGACCAGTTCCCCCGGCTTAAAGGAAGAAACAGCTTCCCCTACTTCTTCTATATATCCGGCAAATTCATGGCCAGGAACCATTGGTGGATTAGTAGGATATTCACCATCAAGGATGTGCAGATCGGTTCCGCAAATAGTTGCAGTTTCCACTTTAAGTAAGACTTCGTCGGGGTTTAACTTCCTTAACGGGATTTCTTTAATCTCTAAGGCACTTTTTCCAGTATATACAGCTGCCAACATTATACATTCCTCCTTGCTATTATTTAGTGGCGTAGATTACCTCTATGCCCAACTTGTTAAAGTGCTGTAAGAAGCTATCATCAAGAGGTTGCGTCGTTATAACACAATCAATTTGTTTAAAGTCGGCAAACAAGACAATACTTGTGCTGTTGAACTTACTGTGATCGGCTACCAGAATAACTTTTTTAGCTACTTTAATCATTTGGCGCTTAACCTGGGCTTCTAATGAAGATGAAGTCGTAAGTCCCATTGTGCCCCGAACCCCACTGGCTCCAAGGAAAAGCTTATTAACCTGGATACGACTTAGATACTCTTCTGTTTCCGGCCCAATCAATGACATTTGCGTTCCTAGCAACGTCCCTCCCGTCAACATAACGTTTACATTACTATTTCCAAAAGTGTAAGCAATAGGAAGGGAATTGGTAACTACCGTTAACTTTTGTCTGTTCAAAAGTTGCCTAGCGATGGCCAACGTTGTAGTACCGGAATCCAGAAGAATTGAATCGTCATCTTCGACCATCTCTGCAGCCGTTTTGGCAATAAGCATTTTTTCTTCAAAATGAAGTTCCGCTCTAGATATGAAAGGAGGAGCCGGGGCGGCCTTTGCTAATATGACCCCTCCGCGAGTTCTGGTTACCATTAACGATTTTTCTAGGGCTTCAAGATCCTTACGAATAGTTACTGGGGAGACTGAAAACTTTTTGCTTAATATTGCTACTGAAATACTGTTTTGTTCTTCAAGAAGCTGTAAAATAGCCTTCCTTCTTTCATCGGTTTGCAAGGTTCCTACACCCCCTTTTGCAGCTAGCACATAATCATTTCGCAAAACTTTCTTTACTATTATATAAGCTATCTTATGATATGTAAAGAGTAATTTTAGCGAAAGTTTTTGTAGACAAAATAAATATTTTATGCTAATATGATCGCAAGAGCTAATAGCAACATAATATTGACAATGGGAACAAACCAGAAATCAAAAGGGGGATGATGGTCAAAGAGGGGCAGTACATATCTAAATTGAAGAGGGAAGTTAAGTCTGATCACGAACTTTTGAGGAGGAAGTAGCAAATCAAAAATTGAAAAGGAGGCTTTACGGATGAAAAAATGGGCTACCATAGCTGCGATTTCAGTCATCGCTGTGGGCCTTATCGCCGGATGTGGCGGCAAGACAAATGAAAGCAAACAAGCTCCTCAGGAACAGGCAAAGTCGGAGCAAGTACAATTAAACATCGCTACTGTAAATAACCCTGATATGACTTTGATGAAAGAGCTTAGCAGCGAGTTTGAAAAAACTCACCCAAACATTAAGGTGAATTTTATTGTCCTTCCAGATGATGAACTGCGACAAAAAGTAACCTTGGATGCCTCAAACAAGGCGGGACAGTTTGACATTGCAACCATTGGTCCTTATGAAGTCCAAGCAGTATTTGCCAAGAATGGCTGGCTCGAACCGCTGGACCAGCTGTTTAAATCCCACCCTGACATTGCCCAGAAATATGACCTCGATGACCTAATCAAGTCTATCCGTGGGGCTATTTCTGTAGATGGGAAATTGTACGGTTTACCCTTTTACGGCGAAAGCAGCATGATCTATTACCGTAAGGATTTATTCCAGGCTAAAGGCCTGACCATGCCTGAGCAGCCCACGTGGACCCAGATTGGCGAACTAGCAAAAAAACTGAACGATCCCGGCAAGGGCATTTATGGTATCGTACTGAAAGGGACACCGATGTATGGCCAGTTAGCCCCCCTTCTCACTGTTATCAACTCATTTGGAGCCCGTTGGTTTGATGAAAAGTGGCAGCCCCAATTGACAAGTCCTGAATTTAAGAAAGCAGTGAAGTTCTACATTGATCTCCTGCACCAGGCTGGCGAGCCGGGAGCCCAGAACGTTGGCTTTAATGAAGGCCTTGGACTTATGGCCCAAGGTAAAGCTGCTATCTGGTACGATGCCACTGTGGCTGCTGGTACACTGGAAGATCCGAATACTTCTAAAGTAGTTGGCAAGATTGGTTACGCCATGGCACCGGCTGAGGTCACAAGTAACGGTAGCCACTGGCTGTATACTTGGGCGCTAGGTCTCTTAAGCTCCTCTAAGCATAAGGAAGAGGCCTTTGAATTTATGACCTGGGCTACAAGTAAGGACTATATTAAGCTTGTAGCAGATAAGTATGGCTGGGGCCGCGTACCGCCTGGAACGAGATATTCCACCTACAAGAGCCCCGAATACCAGAAGGTAGCGCCGTGGGCAGATATTACTTTGAAGTCCATCGAAAGCGTGGATAACAATAAGCCGACCAAAGATCCGGTACCATACACCGGAACTGCACAGCTTCATATTCCGGAGTATGCCGCTTTCGCTTCCGAATTTGGTAAGGAATTCGGAGCCATGGTTACCAAGGCTAAGACAGTAGACGAGGCCCTGGAAGCAGCCCAGCAAAAAACCTATCAAGTAATGAAAGATGCTGGCTATATTAAATAACCACTTCGGCCGGGCCGCCCAAACGGGAGGCCCGGCCATTAATAAAGTTTGAGCGAAAGGGGTGCGGTGAACGTGGTAAAACAAGAGGCCGATACAGTCCTGACCTTAACGCCAAAATATGCTGTTTGGATAGGCATAGGTTATCTGGCGCTGGTAACCCAGATACCGTTTATCCTGACCCTATATTATAGCACCCTGCGATGGAACTTGCTTTATCCCGGCCAGCCCATAACATGTGTATGGCTAAACAATTACCTTAAGGTTTTTACCGAAACTACCTTCACTAAAGCAATAAGCAATACACTTCTTTTTACTATAGCTATACTTGGTGGCTCTCTACTATTAGGGTTGGCCTTGGCCTTGCTTTTACACCGCCCCATCCCAGGGAAATCACTAATACGCACACTGTTAATGTCCCCCTTTCTGGTGATGACCAGTGTGGTAGCTATAATCTGGAAAAATATGCTTCTTGATCCTACCTACGGGTTTGTCAATAACATGAACCGCATGATTGGATTGCCAATGATTGATCTCGTGGGTTCCCATCCTATGGCAACAATTATATTAATCGGGATTTGGGAGTGGACGCCTTTCATGATGCTTATTTTGAATGCTGCCATAGAGTCAGTACCTCCCGACATAGTAGAAGCGGCGGCCATAGACGGAGCTGGCAACCTGGCAAAATTTCGCTACGTCATCCTGCCCCATCTTTCTAAATACTTCTTGATATGTATCCTACTGGGGGCAGTCATGTTGCTACCTCTCTTTGGCGAGATCCATTTAACCACTGCAGGGGGCCCCGGATCTTCAACTACTAACCTTACCTACCTCGTATTCCAGAAGGCTTTCCAGGGGTACAATATCGGCCTGGCAGCAGCAAATGCGGTTATTACCGTTCTCATTACCATGGTTTTGGCTACCCTGCTTATGAAACTCTTTACGCGGGAGGCATAAAATTGAGAAATGCTATTAAGTGGGCACTCCACCTCACAACTTACCTGATAACGGGAATAATGTTTTTTCCTCTCCTTTGGATTTTCCTTAACGCTTTCAAAACCGAGGCCGATGCGTACCACTCTCCGCCACTTTTTATCTTCCATCCAGTGTTGACTAATGTCATTAATGCCTTTGGTGGTGGCGAATACCTGCACTTCCTTTCTAACTCGTTCATTATCTCTATAGGTTCCGTAATAATTGCCAATATTTTGGGCCTACCTCTGGCTTTTTATTTGGCCGAGCTCAAGTGGAACGGAAAAGGCGACAACCTGTTTATGTGGTGCTTATCTACCCGCTTCATGCCAGCGGCCGGGATTATCATCCCCCTGTATGTTATTTTTAATAAATCGCATCTTCTGGACAGCATTCCAGGAATGTTAATTATCTATATTGCAATAAGCATTCCGTTTATTGTTGTAGTGATGCGTTCTTTCTTCCTGGATATTCCCTATTCAGTAGTAGAAGCGGCAATCGTCGAAGGAGCGGGTTTCTGGCAACTCTTCTTCCGAATAATTTTACCCATGGCAACTCCTGGTATTGCCACCAGCTCAATTTTAGCCATCATTTTTAATTGGAATGAGTATTTTTTTGCAGTTAACTTAAGCGGTACTTATGCGGGTACGCTCCCGGTTTACCTTGCGTCCTTCATGACATCAGAAGGCCTGTTCTGGGCAAGGGTTTCGGGAATTGCGGTTTTAGCCATCCTTCCGATACTAATTTTAGGGTGGCTGGCCCAAAACCGTATTGTCCGCGGTCTTACCTTGGGAGCCGTTAAAGAGTAAAGGAGGTCTATTACTATGTTAGCCGAAAGAAATCCTATAGACGCTTTGAACGAGGTTATATCTAAGTTTAATTTTATCGATCTATCGCCGGTACTAGAAAAAGGTATCCCGAGGTGGCCCACTCATCCCTACCTGGTCATTGACCAGACCGTAACCCACGAACACGACGGTTACTACAGCCAGACCTTAAATATGGCGGAACATACTGGGGCTCATGTAGACGCTCCTGCCCATATCCACCCCCACATGATGGAAAATACTATCGACAAGGTTCCCGTGAACTACTTGATAGCACCTGCAGTGGTTTATAACCTGGAGTCCTTAGGGCTGTCTCCGGGGGAACAAGCTCGGGCAGCAGACATACTCATCCTAGAAGATGAAATGAAGACAGGTTCCAGGGCAGGGGATGTGGTCTTGCTTCGTTTCGGCTGGCAAAAATATTGGCGGACAGATAAAATGTGGAAATGGTACGCCGAAAATGCTCCCGGGTTGGATGAATCTGCAGTAAAACTTTTGGCTGAACGTAACATAAGGGCGGTAGGAAGCGATACCATAGCCTGCGACCAGGCCATAAAAGACGGTCAAGCTGCTAAATCTTACGGCCATGATGTTTATTGGCTACCGAACCACATTTTAATTTTGGAAGGGCTAATGAACCTGGAAAAACTGCCCCCACGGTGCTATTTTTTGGCACTTCCACTAAACATCAAAAATGGTTCGGGTTCTCCCATTAGGCCGGTAGCTTTGGTTCCCAAGGAGGAATGAATATGGCTAGTGTCTCTTTTCGCAACGTGAATAAAAGATTTGCTACCAACTTTGCCGTGCGTGACTTGAACTTAGAAATAATGGATGGCGAGTATGTGGTTTTAGTGGGCCCTTCTGGCTGTGGCAAGACGACTACTTTGCGGATGATAGCTGGGCTAGAACAACCGACCGAAGGAGAAATTTTCATCGGGGAAAAGTGCGTCAATAACGTTGAGCCCAAAGATAGGGATATTGCAATGGTTTTTCAGAATTACGCTCTCTACCCCCATATGAACGTCTATGAAAATATGGCTTTTGGCCTTAAATTAAGAAAAATACCTAAGGCAGAAATCAAGCGTCGTGTAAATGAAGCCGCATCAATACTTGGCATTGAAAATCTCCTAGGGAGGAAACCCAGGGAACTTTCCGGTGGCCAGCGACAGAGAGTTGCTTTAGGTCGAGCAATTGTACGCCATCCAAAGGTATTTCTTATGGACGAGCCATTATCGAATTTAGATGCTAAACTAAGGGTACAGATGAGGACCGAGCTCCTTAAACTTCATGAACGACTAAAGACTACCTTTATCTATGTAACCCATGACCAGACTGAGGCTATGACTTTAGCACACAGGATAGTGGTTATGAATGATGGGTTAGTCCAACAAGTAGGAACGCCGAAAGAGGTATATAACCATCCAAATAACATGTTTGTAGCTGGGTTTATAGGCTCGCCGCCGATGAATTTCCTTAAAGGGTACCTCGTAATAGATGAAAATAGACTCTTTTGGGTTTTAGGTAATAACCGTCTTATTATTCCCCTTGAAAAAGCTATCTCACTAAAAAATTATATAGGTGATGAGGTTTATTTAGGAATAAGGCCGGAGAAGTTGAGAGTACAGAAAGGCTTTAAAGATTATTCCTGCATTGAGGCAAATCTTGAGGTATCAGAACTAACAGGAAGCGAGTCTTACCTGCATTTAAAGGTTGAAGGACAGAATTTGGTGGTTAGGGTTCCTGCTGAGGAAAACCAGAGCCCAGGTCAACTAGTTATTTTAGTGGATATGAATAGCGCTCATTTCTTCAACCCCACAACAACAGAGGCAATTTTATAGGAGGATCGATATGCCGTTAGTAACTTTAAAAGATCTCCTCATTGATGCTGACCGTAAAAAATACGCCATTCCAGCCTTTAATATTGACAATCTAGAGATCATCCAGGCAATTTTAGAGGTTGCTGAAGAAGAAAAAGCTCCCGTTATTCTTTCAGTTGGCCAGGGTGCTATAGTTAACGGTAAGCATGAGTACCTTGCCGCGATAGTCAAGCTCTTCGTTTCAAGGAGTAGGCTGCCCATAGCTTTACACCTCGACCATGGCAAAAGTTATGCCCAGGCAATCCAATGCATCAAAGCAGGCTTTTCTTCCGTAATGATTGATGGTTCATCTTTACCTTTACATGAAAACATTACCCTTACCCGGAAGGTTGTCGAGGCATCCCATGCAGTAGGTGTTTCGGTAGAAGCAGAACTAGGAAAGATTGCGGGTACTGAAGACGACCTTTCTTTGGAGGAGCGTGGAACCAGCCTTACAAGCGTTGCGGAAACGGTTACTTTCATAAACGAGGTACCTGTCGATGCTTTAGCTGTGTCTATAGGAAGCGCTCACGGTATGTATAAAGGCGAACCCCAACTAGATTTTGCCCGTTTGAAGGAAATAGACAGCGCTATATCTGTCCCTCTAGTTCTCCACGGCGGCTCGGGGATACCCGATCCCATGGTAAGAGAGGCTATTTCACTCGGTATCAATAAAATTAATGTAGCAACTGAACTTCGCCTAGCTTTTATAAAAGGTATAACAGCAGCGGTTAATGGGCAGACCGACATTTACCGGATTCTTAATGCTGGCTGTCTGGAAGTTAAAGAAATCGTTAGAAATAAAATTCGTTTGTTCGGTGCCAATTTAAAATCCTTATAAACCTATACAAAAACCTATAAATAAGGAAGGGGTACACAATATGTCTAAACCAAAGGTAGGCGTGGTAGGTTATGGTGTCATCGGCCAGCGCCTGGCTGACGGCGTGGCCCGCCAGGGCGACATGGAATTGGTGGGCATCGCCGACGTGGCCCCAACCCTGGCCCTGCGGGCCCTGGCCGAAAGGGGTATGCCATATAAGCTCTACAGTGCCAACCCGGATAACATACCCCAAATGGAAGCTGCTGGTATTCCAGTGACAGGAACGGCAGACGACCTATTAGACCAGGTAGACATCATTCTGGACGCCGCCAGCGCCGGCGTGGGTAGGAAAAATAAAGAGATCTACCAGCAACGCGGCCTGAAAGCCGTTTTCCAGGGCGGGGAGAAAAACGACATCGCCGATGTCTTCTTCCACGGCTACGCCAACTACGAAAAAGGCCTGGGCAAAGACTACTTAAAACTGACTTCCTGCAATACCACCGGCCTGATCCGGGCGGTTGACTGCCTGGACCGCCTGGTGGGTATTGAGCGGGTAGTTGTCACCATCATCCGCCGCTCCGCCGACCCCGGCGACACCCACCGCGGCGTCGTCGACCTGGCCCTGGTCGAACCGGTGCCCAACCATCAAGCTAAAGACCTGATGCTCATCATGCCTCACATCGAAGCCACCGGCCTGCTGGTCCATGTCCCGACCACCCACGGTCATATTATCAGCATCCTGGCCACCCCCAAAAAGAGTATTGCAAAAGAAGAAATCCTGGTCGCCTTCAACGCCCATCCCCGCATCCGGGTAGTCAGGATCGCCGACGGCTTTAACTCCAATGCCGCCATGTTCCGCTACGCCCGCGATTTAGGCAACCTGCGGGGTGACATGTATGAGATCGCTGTATTCGAAGAAACAATCGCCTTCAGCGGCAACAATATCTTCTTCACCATCAGCGTCCCCCAGGAAGCCGTAGTTACACCGGAGACGATGGACGCTATCCGAGCAAGTCTCGAGATGCAGGCCACCCGCGAGGAGGCCGTGGCCATGACCAACAAGTACCTGGGGTTGAAATTAGGGGTGGCTGGCCAATGAAATACGGCATCTATACCCTGGACGACTTTGACTTTTTTAACAAAACCGTCCTCTGCCGGATAGATATCAATTCCCCCCTCAAACCGGATAAATCCGGTTTGAGGGACATTACCCGGATCAAAGGCTGCCTGCCCACCATCAAAGAACTGGCGGCAAAAGGCGCGAAAGTGGTAATCCTGGCCCACCAGGGCGGCGACCTGGAGTATAAGAATTTTGGCTCCACGGCCCCCCACGCCCGGGTGATCGGCGAATTGTTAGGGCGGCCAGTGGAATTTATTGACGACGTCTGCGGCCCGGCGGCCAGGGAAAAGATAAAAAACCTGAAACCTGGCGACATCCTGGTCCTGGATAACGTGCGTTATATGGGCGAAGAGCTCACACTTTTTGAGAACAGGTTAAAATTAAACCCAGAAGAGCAAAGCCAGACCATACTCGTCCGGAAACTGGCCCCCCTGGCGGACATCTATGTCTGCGACGCCTTTGCCGCCGCCCACCGCTCCCAGCCCACCCTGGTGGGTATGGAAGAAGTCCTGCCTTCAGCCATGGGACGATTATTTGAAGAAGAGCTGTCGGTTTTAAGTACTTTGAGGGAAAATCCGGCCCGGCCCTGCTACTTCATCCTGGGCGGGGCCAAGATTGAAGACGCCTTTATCATGATGACCTCGGTGCTCAAGGACGGAGTGGCCGACGGTATTTTAACCGGCGGCCTGGTAGCCAATATCATGTTCCTGGCCGCAGGTATTGACCTGGGGCAGCAGTCGAAAGCATTTATTTACAAACATAACCTAGCAGAATATATCCCGGTGGCCGGGGAACTGCTGGCCAGCTACCATGACAAAATGTACTTACCCGAAGACCTGGCCTGGGTAGCAGACAACGGGCGACAGGAAGTGGCAGTCACCTCGCTACCCGTCGAGGGCCTGCTGGTGGATATCGGAACCCGGACAGTAGCCAGTTACCTGGAAAAAATAAACGCGGCCGGGAGCATCTTTATCAACGGGCCTATGGGCGTCTTTGAGAATGAACCTTCCGCCTACGGCACCAGAGCCATCTGGCAGGGGGTGGCAGCCGCACCAGCTTTCAGCGTCATCGGCGGCGGCGATAGCCTGACGGCAGGCAATAAATTCGGCGTCCTGGATAAGTTCTCCTACGTCTGTACCGCCGGCGGCGGCCTGGTGCGCTTCCTGACCGGGGAAGAATTGCCGGTGGTCAAGGCCTTAAGAAAAGCGGCGCAGAAATTCCCCCCGCCAGGAAAGCAGGGTGATTAAGGTGGCCAGACAGTTTAGATTACCTGTCCTTGCTAAAATAAAAGTAGAGGAAGGGACCATAGAAATCACCTGACAGCATTACCCGGCAGCGTCGCCCCGGT
>NZ_JAXGFQ010000040.1:0-19297 GCF_051020825.1 Moorella naiadis (nom. illeg.) | reverse complement strand
AATGCCATTTTTGATGTCAAAGAGCGATTGCGTACCTGGCATGAGTTAGTTATTTTGGGGTTCTTGCACCAGAATCAGGATATAAAATTAAGCAAGCCGCCTATTTCTGACCAAGAGTTTTTAGAGGCCTTAAGAAAAATTCCAACGACCATTATTAACAACCATATTGAAGCCCGGTAATTTTTGTAAACTCGCATTGCCAAAAGATAAATTACTGAAAATACAGCAGCACCCCAGGAACATGAATAAATAACTTTTTTGTTGGGTATGTTGTTTGTAGAATCGCTCTGGTTGTGGGATTCATGTGGGTTTTCATATGTAAAAGACTGAGAACTGCTAAACTTATTTGAGCCCAGTTCTTCATAATACTTTTCATCATAGGCTTTCCTGTTAATTGGATTGCTTAATACTTCATAAGCCTCGTTTAATAATTTCATTTTTTGTTCATTGCCACCCACGTCCGGGTGGTACATTTTTGCAAGTCGCTTATAAGCCGCTTCTATTATTTCTTGACTGGCATTAGGACTTACCTGAAGTACTTCATAATAATTAATAAAATGCTGCACTTTTATAAACCACCTACCACTAAAAATAAAACAGGTAAACACAGGTAAGATTTTTATAGTTATAACTGGATGGAATAAAATTATTTCGTTGGCAATGTACACAAATATTGCCTGCGTACCTCCAAATATAGCGAAATATATTGCTTGCTGTATTCTTTTACACCTACATTCCGTGACTGCCAGTCCAATTTTAGTTCGAGGAACTTAGAAGCATGCTTTTCCCATGCCACGTTTTCTAGATCATCCCAAATAGTCACCATGTAAGCACCCTTTGGCCAATCCGAAGGGTGTTCTTCAGCTACCAAAGCATTGCGACGATATGATTCTTCAAAGCATTAAAAGGGTTTGGGTTTGGTCGCACCGCCCCAGAAACTGCATCGTGATAATATGTGACTTCATCGATACGGAATAGCGGACGACGAAAAGCCCATAAAAACTTTTTTGGGTTAAACATAGCTGTTTGGTACCCACCACGTGGAACTCGGACGGTTGAAATGCAATATAATCCTCCCGTTGGCCGATTTGTAACAAAATCGACGGGGGTATGATGAGGTGATTTCCGACCTTCAAACTCCAAAAATTCCGCTTCTAACAGTGTTTGAGCAGCTGCCTCAGCATTTCTATCATCTAAAAATAGTTGCGCGTTGGATCTGCCTTGCAACAGTCTCACCATCCAGCCCAGCATGTTGATTTTTACCTCATAGCTGGGATGTTCTATATTGATGTAGTAATTCCTGCCCATACCGCAAAATATTACTTATGTCAACGGGGGTTCCCTTGTAACCCGGATGTGTATGGAGAGGAAGGGTTTTAAATAGGCACTCCCTGGCCACCCTTGGCTCGGACCGGGATACCCAACCCACTCGGTAACAATTACCATTACCGCTAGCTTATACCAGTATACCATTAATAGCGTTCGGCATCGTCGCCGATCGCCCGCTTCACCTGTGGCATAATAAAAGGGTTGAGCAGATATAGTGTATACTTGGTGATCACTATACAATCGACCAACTTTGTAGAATAAAAAAGCGGCCAGGTTTTCAGGCCTGGCCGCCATGTCACACTTTTAAGGAAGCACATTTTCATCAGCATAACACCAATTGCCGGTTTCAAGTACATGCAAAATTTCTTCCAGGTCATTATACCTGTACCATAAAGATTTTTGTAAGTCGGTAAGTTCAAGATCACCAATTTGCTCTGGCCTTAATGTTGCAAGAAGCTTTTCCCAAACACTATCCAATTTCCGCGTCACTACATCCATAATCTCTTCCTGCGACATTACCTTTACCATTGAAGAAAACCTCCTTGTAGGTTTTTGTAGATGAGCTTTAAGCTCATCTCTTGCTACCAATATACCAAATAGAATTACCATTGTCAAGAGCTTTTTTCTCATTATAACACGATAATTTCTTTTCTGCTTGCGCTTAAGTGTTAAATATGGTAGTATAGTATTGGAGGTGATGTTATGGCTATTACATGCCGTTTATCAGCTATTCTAGGCGAACGCCGATTAAAAATGATTGATGTCGCTAGAGGAACGGGACTTGCCAAGAATACCGTTCTTACCCTTTATCATGATCGAGTAAAAAGAGTCGATTACGCCGTCCTGGATAAACTCTGTTCATTCCTCAACTGCCAGCCGGGGGACCTGCTGGTCTACGTACCGGAAAACGGTAAAGCCGGTGACAAGGAGTAATGGAAGAATGGGCGTAAAAGAGAGCGTCTACCTGGATACTTCTGTACCAAGTGCATATTATGATAGCCGTGACCCCAAACGCCAGGAATTAACAAGGGAGTTGTGGCTTAAATTGCAGGGATATAGGGTTTATATCTCTCCCCTAGTCCTGGAAGAGTTAGGGAACGTATTCAATACGGATCTTAAAGCCATGCTCCTTACCCTGGTAGATGGTTTTGAAGTACTGGCCTTGAATGATGAGGTTTTGTCGTTAGCCGGGAAATATGTAGCTGAAGGTATAATTCCGGCCAAATATGAAGATGACGCTTATCATATCGCTGTAGCGAGCGTTAACGGCATAGACTATCTGATAAGCTGGAATTTCCGGCATCTGGTAAAAGTAAAGACCCGGCGTTTAGTAAACCTGGTAAACCTTAAAGAAGGTTACAAGCCGATTGAAATTATCGCTCCACCAGAACTATAAGGAGGTGCCTTAAATGTTTACCTATTTTGATGTTGAGAAGGTCGTTAAGTCCACAGGGATAAACGCCGCTGATTTTGATCGCTTGGCGAAGGCAGTCAGGCAGGAGTTTCCAGATGACGAGATGATGTTTGAACTTCATCTTATGCGAGCTATAAAGGCCGAATCAAAGACTGATTCCCTACAAGCCTCTACAATGGCCTACAAGGCCTCTTTATCACGCCGGTAATGTTTTCTATTAACCATAAATTTTAAGAGGCCTTGCACCAAACGATATAAATGGTAAATATGGTAAAATAAGGGAATAATGATGCCGAAAAGGAGAGGCCACGGGGAAGGAACGGTTTACCAGCGGCCTGACGGGCGTTGGACGGCGCAAATAACTGTAGGCATTGACCATGAGGGGAAGCAGAGAAGGTTAACCCTTTACGGCAAGAGTAAAAAGGAGGTCCTGGAAAAACTGACCCAGGCCCTTTACCAGCAGCAAAATGGCGGCTTTATTGAGCCGTCGAAAATTACCGTCTAGTAATGGCTAAATCGCTGGCTTACTGATTATGCAAAGCCCCATTTGCGGCAGAGCACATGGGAAAGCTACGAAACGGTTTTAAGGCTCCACGTTATTCCTACTTTGGGTAGTATGCCGCTGAAGAAACTCCAACCGGCTGATACACAACGGCTTTATGCATCTAAACTCGAAAGCGGTTTATCGCCGACCAGGGTGCGCTATATCCATGTTGTTCTCCACGAGGCCTTGAGTCAGGCAAGGGAGAGCGGGTTAATTCTACAGAATCCGGTTGAGGCCGCTAAACCGCCGCGGCATCCGAAAAAGAAGGTCCAACCGCTAAACCCCGAGCAAGTTAAGCGGCTGCTGGAGACAGCCAAGGGGGATACTCTTTACCCGGCGTTTTTGCTGGCTTTAGGAACGGGCCTGCGGCGGGGTGAAATATTAGGTTTGCGCTGGCAGGACCTTGATTTGCAGAAAGGCACTCTTCAGGTACGCCAGTCACTGATACGCACAAGGGAAGGTTTTAAATTCGAAGAGCCGAAAACCGAAAAGAGCCGGAGGCAAATACCTTTGCCGCCGAGCGTAGTCGCCGCATTGAAACGACATAAGGCATGGGTGAACCAGAATAAACTCATTTTCGGTTCTGACTACGAAGACCACGACCTGGTTTTCCCTGTGGAAAACGGCAGGCCTCGTGATCCTAAAGGGTTTGCCGATCACTTCAACCGCTTGCTGGATAAGGCTGGCTTGCCGCATATCCGGCTGCATGACCTGCGGCACACCCACGCTACTTTACTACTTCTTGAGGGTGTTCATCCCAAAGTCGTTCAAGAAAGATTGGGCCACTCCACGGTTAGCATAACCCTGGACATTTATTCCCATATCCTGCCGGGGCTACAGGAGAAGGCGGCTGAAAGGATTGACGGTTTGCTGCGATCAAAAGAAAACCCTTCCATAAAGGAAGGGACCATAAAGTAACATCCAATATTACCGGGGCCGCCACCTCGGTTTTTCATGCCTTCTGAAGCAAATAGCAGTAAGATAGCAGTCAATCAACCATAAATTGTAAAACCGCTTTATCTTTAAAAGGCCCTTCGGGCCTTGATTTTCCTGGTGCGAGAGGCGGGACTTGAACCCGCACGGACCAAAGGTCCACGAGATTTTAAGTCTCGGGCGTCTGCCAATTCCGCCACTCTCGCAAGCAAAACATATTATATCATAGAGTCGCCGGGTTATTCAATACTAAAATGTCAGGGTAAAATGACGTTGTTTTTCGGGAAGTACAACGTGGGCAGTTATTCTTAGGCACCGGGAGCGCAGGCCAAGCATTTTTCCTGCACATAAAAGATGCCCCCGGCGGTAGCCACCGGTCGTTCGGCCACCGCCATCCTGGCTTCGGTAACAACGACTGTATCACCGTTATGGATGACCATCCCCCGGCAGGTAACCACCTGGCCAGCTTTTACCGGCCGCAGATAACCCACCTGCAGGTTCAGGGTCACCGCTTTTTTGCCGGTAGTCCGTACAGCAGTACCCATGGCCAGGTCGGCCAGGGCTGCGTAGACACCGCCATGGAGGGTTTGCCAGGGATTAAGATGCCTGGGCAACACCTTTAACTCTACCACACTCCGGCCCTGCTCTATCCGGGTGATCTTGATTCCCAGGAATTTGGCCAGGGGATTCTCAGGTAATACAAAGGAGCGCCATTTATCCGTACCCATACCTTCAGGCCAGAAAAAATCCCCTTCCATGGTGCCACCCCTTTTGCTATAATTGAGTTCAAAATCAGGTGAGGAGGGGGTTCCTATATCTAGTTTACAGGAACGTATCGACCGGTTGCAAGAGGAAATTGCGGATTTGAAGCGGCGTTTTCCGGCCCACTCCCTGAAACCGTCCATGTTTCAGCAGCTGGAAGACCTGGAAGAGGAACTGGAGGAATTGCTCTGCCAGCAAAAAAAGGAACAATTACATCCTAACAGTTAGCCCTTCCTATGTCAACTTCTGGCTAGAGCGCCATGCCGTTGTGGCCCATTATTTTTCCGGGAAAAGGGGCCAAACTCTGTTGGTGTTAAATAAAATAAGAAAGCCATCCTGCTGTCAAGCAAGATGGCTTTTTAAGTTTGACCAACCTGGAGGCGCGGGCCGGATTTGAACCGGCGCATAGCGGTTTTGCAGACCGGAAAGGGCCGTTTGTATAGATTAGCGAAGTTTGCAAAGCTTTGTCCTGACTGATGTTGTTAGTATCTTCCAGGATGAAAATGGGTCATTTTAGGATTAATTTTGAGGTGTTTGCTCCCAAATTGCTCCCACGGCATCGCAAGGATGACCGCCGATATTTGAACTGCGGGCCGGAGTGATTGTAAAACATTTTGAAGATCATAAACGAGATTCCCACCTTGCCAGGAATAGGGCTGTTGGCTGCCGCTTCCTGCCGGGTCTCAAAATATTTGGTGATTCGCTTCGTCCGATCTGTAGCAGATAAATGCCTGCGCCATCCAATTGCCGATATTTTTATGCCCAATAATCGCTTCTTCCCCGTAGCCGTGCTTTGCCATTGTCCAGCACCTCCTATCAAAACAGTTTAACCAGACTTAGAATAAGTTTGGCCAAGACCAGTCCCGAAATACCCAAAGTGACCCAGGACAGCAAGATAATCCTGTCAAGCTTCCGTTTCATTTCTTCCATCACGTCCATCATTTTTTCCCCCTTCCAAAATTGCCAGGGCTGCGTTTACGGCCGCCTGCACTCGCTCATTTTGGTACTTACCCTTTAACCTGGCAAGTTCCCTGGCCGCCTTTCCCACTTCGTCCTGCGGAGGCTTACCGGCAGGCCGTTTCCGGTAAAGCTCCGCCACCAGACGGGAATACTCGGCTTCGTCCGGGACTAACCGCCTCAGTTTGGCCGCCGCCTTCTCCGGCGTGCTGCCCAGGTAGACGCCCTTCGATTTGGGTCTCTTCTTTTCCCGGTCGTAAAGGCAGGTCTCAAGATAAGCATAGTAGCCGCTAACTAAGGGTTTCCAAACTATGCAGGCCATGCACTTCCCCCTTGCTACAGGATTAATTTTTTCTCATAGATATTATAAACGGTATCCATAAAAACGGTCAAGTTGAAATATTCGATGGATTATTCCTTGATTATTTAACGAGCCGGTCAAAAGACGGCAAAAAGAAAAGCCTGGAGCGGGCTTGACCGAAAGGACTTTACACCAGACACATTTAAAGGCCGTTTTGGGCCGGTCTGGCGGCAGGTAAGTAAAAACCCCTTAGCCGGTAGTTTTAAGCCGTAAAATTGGGCCTCTAAGGCCTGCAGACAAGCCATTAAAGCCGTCCTGCCCACATCTTAAACGAAAAACCCCTGTAGCAGATACAGGGGCATTGATGTAACAAGGCAGCATTTCGCAAAGCAGACCGCTGGCTTCCACCTCATTGCGAATCACCACCTGAATCCCGGCCTTATGCCAGAGATATTAATTACTTGAATCCCCATTCTCCTGCCCACCATTCCCACTCCTTGGCACTACCGTACGCCCGGACCGCCGCGTAGATATCCGGGAACTCCTTGGTGTAACCCCCGTAATAGTTCGCCGCATAAGGGTTGTTGGAGTAAATCACGCCGGGCGTTGACCAGCTGAAGAGCTCCTGGAGAAACCCTCTCTTTGTCAAGGCCGTCGCCTCCACAGCAACTGTGTGGTCGATAGTATGGACAATTACCCAGGCGTGTTCCCCAAGGTTTTTGTCCCACGGGCACGGGCCGGTGACTATGGATGCCTTAAAGCCGGAGATGGTTAGCGCCCACTGGAGCATGGCGGAAGAATCGGAGCAGTCAAAGATATTTTTTTCGTATTTACGTGGAAGGCGAAACCTGTTTAAGAAACTGTTCAGATCCGCAGATGTGTTCTGATAATGCCCGTAGGGGCTGGTTACCTGGTAGTATGTTTGCGGGATTTGAACAGCCGGGTCGTCCAGGTGAATAGTCTTAGTCGTGCTGCCGCCTCCATTGGTGGCGATAATGGAGATTTCCTTCACTGGCTGCAAAGGCAGCGCAAGGGAATAAGAAAAGTTCCCCGCATGGTCAGGGGTTAACGGGACTTCGCCAGCCCATGCCGTTTTCAGCCTGATAGCCGTCCCCGGTTCTGTCCGGCCGTTGACAGCCAGCGTAGAAGAATGAAGCCGGGCATTCTCAACAGGAGAGTAAATCTGCAGGGCAGGTAATTGCGGCCTGACCTGCTGTGGTACCTGCGCTGATTCAGGTCGAACCAGCGCAGTATAGGCCTGCCTTGCCTGGGGGGTAATCGCCTGCGACCGCCAGGCCATCCCGTTACGGGCAATAAACGCCCCTACGTAAAACGCCACCAGCAACACCAGCCACGCGCCGAGAGGAGCGAGACCCCATGCCGAATACCGGGCCCGCAGTCTTTCCTTTTCTTCGCTTGGTTCGGGCTGGCTTTTTTCTTTGCCGCCTTTAGCCGAAGGCAGGTTGAGGGGTCGGGTTTCCTCCAGGGCCGCAGATATCTCTTCCATGGCTGGCAGGGGTTTGGTATCTTCTAGAAGGCCAGATTCCTGCCTCCTACTGGCAGAGGGCTGGATCTCCTGGGATGCCCTTACCTCTTCCCCTTCGGAAAGCCCACGGCGGCCGCAGGTCGGACATACTAGCTCTACTGTGCCATCGCTCCAGACCATTATGGCAGCGCTATGCCCTTGAGGGCACTGTGCCGGATGGCTACCCACCACCCTGGCCCCATCCTCTTTCCTTTGGCCTTCCTGCATGTTTAGAAGGCCCTGGATACGCTTCCGTGTTTCTGTGTCAAGATCCTCAAACTTCAAGGGCATAAAAGCCACCCCCACATCCTGGCCTACCTCTCAGACCACAACCGAATGGTTTGCTCGCTCCTATACTCCTTTTCGGCTTCCTCGGCCAGAACATCTAGGTTGGCAGCGTGAAACCAGTCCAGAAGCTCTTCCTTGGAGAAGCACCACTGGTTACCGATTTTATGGGCCGGTATCTTGCCCTTCTTGGCATACTTCCGCAGGGGGGTATACTCGCTTATCTTCAACATTTTGGCTGCTTCCTTGGCTGTGAGTATCTCCAAAGGGATCACCTCCAGCTATAGGGTACTATGCAACGGCCCAGTTAGCAATATAGATTTCGCTGTAGCACTCTTCTATCGCAAGCGCGAGGCGGTTGGAGTAGGAGAGCCAATATCGACACCTGTGCCAATGCGAGTCCCGATTATGTAAAAGCCTATTCTTTCTTCGTGTACCGTTTTATAAATTCTTCATCTAGCCCTCCATAGACCCGTTGTCTCTTGGAACTCCATCCTTGGGGAGCATCGAAAATATATATCTCTTCGTCCCCGTCCTCGTCCTCTTCTTCGTCTTCATCACCTTCTTCCCAATCGTCTTCCTCACTATCATCCTCATCGACTTCCCAATCGCCGCAAGCGTCGTTTCCGAGGTTACTCCTACAATATGGACAACGTGTAGCATTAACACTAATCAATTCATCACAAAATGGGCAAATATCCATCTCTTTTACACTAATAACAGTTGCATCCTTTGCTCTGACTCTTATAATGTAATGACGCCATTCCTTTGGCTTGTTAAACAATCCACCATATCTAGTCCAAATAATGTGTATAACATATATTGCTAAATTGGCTGGGCCTTTAAGGTCGATGTCCTCAATATGCCAATGCCATTTATTGGCATGCCAAATTGAATACTTTGGACGTGTTGCATTTACTATTGCATTTACGATTCTTTCTTTGATTTCTTCGGGTTCACCACCCATCTTTTTCCCTTCCTTCGTGCTTTGTTAATGCCATCTACCTTCTTGTACCTTCTTGGCTGCACATTTTCCCCTGGGGGAAGGAAATTTAATACGCGCCTCAGAGAATCTCATAGAACGTTGGTTTCTCGTTGTCAGAAACGGTTGACTCACCGATTTTACATCCGGTGGCAGTAGTCTCAACGAAGTAGTAGTTGACGCCCTGATACGGGTAGTAACAAAGGCCAGATCCTGCCCTATCGGGCGGGATCTGGTCCGAGGAAAAGCCCACGCCCACTGCGGCATGCCCCCAAAAGCCCAGAATGACCACAGGATAACTGAGCTTCTTAAGTATGGCCGCCAGCAGCACGGACTTGTTGATGCAGTCGCCGCCGTTGGCGATAACCTGGGGTGGGTACTCAGTGTTGGAAGGAACGATTTTGTAAGGTATCGACTGAACAAAAGCGGCGATGAATTCCGCCCTGTGGAAAGTATCGTAACCCTGGCTTATGGCCGCCTGGTTTAAGCGGTCAGCCACATAGCCGATATACTCTGAACTTGTCTTGTCCCGCACCAGCATGGTGGTCAGGATATCTATGGGGACCTTGAAAGGGGAGCCGGTTAACGCCAGGCTGCCAAGCCACGTTAAAGGATTTCCTTGCTGAAACAAGATCCACAAAGGGAACTTGACGATTTTTTCTGCCTCCTCGTACTTAAGCGTAGTCTCAGGCACCTCAATAGTCCAGCAAAACTGCTTTCCCTCATACTCCCAAGCGTAGGTGTTTCGGACCGTTTTAACACCGCTGTGGTAACGCAGCGGGGGTAAGGCTATTATCTGCACCGTTTGGCTGGGTGGGCTTTCCCCGACCGAATTTATTGCTGTTACATAAAAATAAAGCGTATTGTCACCAATAACTTCCGAAACGTAGCGGGTTCCTTGAACCGTGGTCCACAGGTGCCCACTCCACGACTCGATTTCCGGTAGCCATGTATACCAATATACTTTATAAGCCGTGGCATTTTCAACGGGATTCCAAAAGAGGTTTATTTTTACAACCGCGCCTCCGTAATCGGCACAATTCTCTGTAACCAACTGTAATCCTGTGGGGGCTGCTGGCACTTGCGCGGAAGGCTGGGTAAGAGGTATAGGCTGATTGCCAGGCTGATTGTCGGAAAAAGATATAACCACCTGCTGCCTTTCAGGGTTCCAGTCCACCCCGGCGTCCAGGGTCTGGGCAATCCATCGAAAAGGAATCATGGTCCGGCCGTTGACAATTTCCGGGGCCACATCCATTATGATAGCATTACCGTTTTTCAGCATGACGTAATTGCCGATGGTCAACTGGACAACCTTATTGCCTTTGAGCAGGATGACTTTACCGCCGGTGTATAGAATGTTTTCCGGGGTGACGCCCATGGCCTGGGCAGCATACCTTACGGGAACGAAGGTCCGGCCGTCCTTGGTGTACGGGGCCACGTCCATAGAAAACTGCTGCCCGTTGACGGTGTAAGTTATGCTCCCGATGGTGAATATTGCCGTTTGTCCCGCCGCTCTTAAAGGTAGAGGCAATAAAGATAAAATTCCGACCAAAACGACCAAAGATAGGAGAAAGGCAAGTATTTTGGCTTTCATTTAGTTCGCCCCCATGTTCAGTTTCTTCCCCCATTGATCCACGTTGTTAAAGCGTAAACTTTTTCATCAGCTAGTAGTTTTAAGCCGCAAATTGGAGCTGTAGGGCCCGCTCTTGTGCCAGAAGCTGTCGCTTACTTGAATCCCCATTCTCCTGCCCACCATTCCCACTCCTTGATACTACCGTATGTCCGCGTTGCCGCATAGATATCCGGGAACTCCTTGGTGTAACCCCCGTAATAGTTCGCCGCATAAGGGTTGTTGGAGTAAATCACGCCGGGCGTTGACCAGCTGAAGAGCTCCTGTAGAAACCCTCTCTTTGTCAAGGCCGTCGCCTCCACAGCAACTGTGTGGTCGATAGTGTGGACAATTACCCAGGCGTGTTCCCCAAGGGTTTTGTCCCACGGGCACGGGCCAGTGACTATGGACGCCTTAAAGCCGGAGATGGTCAGCGCCCACTGGAGCATGGCGGAAGAATCGGAGCAGTCAAAGATATTTTTTTCGTATTTACGTGGAAGGCGAAACCTGTTTAAGAAACTGTTCAGATCCGCAGATGTGTTCTGATAATGCCCGTAGGGGCTGGTTACCTGGTAGTATGTTTGCGGGATTTGAACAGCCGGGTCGTCCAGGTGAATAGTCTTAGTCGTGCTGCCGCCTCCATTGGTGGCGATAATGGAGATTTCCTTCACTGGCTGCAAAGGCAGCGCAAGGGAATAAGAAAAGTTCCCCGCATGGTCAGGGGTTAACGGGACTTCGCCAGCCCATGCCGTTTTCAGCCTGATAGCTGTCCCCGGTTCTGTCCGGCCGTTGACAGCCAGCGTAGAAGAATGAATCCGGGCATTCTCAACAGGAGAGTAAATCTGCAGGGCAGGTAATTGCGGCCTGACCTGCTGTGGTGCCTGCGCTGATACAGGTTGAACCAGCGCAGTATAGGCTTGCCTTGCCTGGGCAATCGCCTGCGACCGCCAGGCCATCCCATTCCGGGCAATCATTGCCCCTATGTAAAACGCCACCAGTACCACCAGCAATGCGCCGAGAAGAGCAAGGCCCCATGCGGAATCCCGAGCCCGCAGTTTTTCCTTTTTTTCATCATCCCGCATAACCTCAGTATCTTCCATCTTCTTTTTATCTGGGACCTGCATAACCGCTGTGCTTTCCATTGTCTCCTGGTTTAAAAGCTGCAATATCTTCTTTTTTGTCTCCGGATCCAAGTCTTCAAGTCTGATATGCATTCCCGTTGCTCCCCTCTAAAGCGTCATGAGACTGGACAAATTTTCGGGTTAGGATAGTTTGCGGGAATCCATGTTACTCCAATATTCCACCCTGGCACTGTAGATTCACAGAAATAGTAATTTATGCCTTTATAGGAGTAATAGACAAGGTTGCTTCTATCTTTTGGAATGGTAGGCCACGGCAATCCGATGCCAGTAGCAGCATGGGGTCCTTTAGGCGTTGAATCAAAAGATAAGACGCAAACAGGGTAATTAAGGCTATGCAAAATAGCTGCTAACAAAGTTGATTTATTTATACAATCACCACCGTTAGCAATTACCTGTGGTGGATATTCGGTGTTTTCATTTACCAATCGGTACGGAATTGATTGTACAAAGCTGGCAATAAATTCAGCTTCGTGAAAAAGGTCGTAACCCTGGCTTATGGCAGTTTGATTTAATATATTTGCTACGCTACTGATGTATTGAGAAGAGGTTCTATCATGAATTAAAAGGTTTGGTACTTTTTCTTCCGTAATTCCTGCTCCGAAAATGCTTTTTAAGGCATTGATTATTGATTCTTGCTTACGCATGAGGCTAGGTATTTGATAGAATGCCTCCTGTTCTAATATTGAGAACGGTACATCTATTGTCCAACTAAACTGCTTCCCCTCATATGTCCAGGTGTAGGTATTTCGGATTATTTCAACGTTGCTGGGATAGCTCAGAGGGGGCAAAGTAACTACGTTGGACTGAACATTTATTGAAAAACTATTTGTGATCGTTGCTCCGGCCGAATCTGTCACGGTTACGGTAAAATAATATGTGCCTGGGATATTTGGTGTACCGCTAATTGTCCCGTTACTGGACAGTGTTAATCCTTGGGGAAAAGCGCCTTGCGTTATTTGGTAAGTATAAGGTGATGTCCCGCCACTGGCGTTAAAGGTGTAGCTATATGGCTGGCCTACGGTCGCATCCGGTAAGGTGGCATTCGGTAATGTGAGAGGACTTGTCATGTTGTTAATAGAGGTTCCTGAACTGGGTGTTTGCGAAGAATTTTCTTGATTTACTCCCCATGGAGGCGGGGTTACCTGTATTATTTGGCTTGGTGGGCTTTCCCCGGCTGAATTTACGGCAGTAACATAAAACTCCCAATTACCAGGTCTTCCTAAGTTACCCGCATAGGTGCCGGTATAACTATTTATCTTTGTTTCAATAAAACTAAAGTTATTGTTAGGTATCCATGAAGCTGTACTATATATCCTATATGCGGTCGCGTCATTTACGGTGTTCCATGAAAGGGTTATATGGTAGTGGTTGAAAACACTTTCCGGGAAAATACTTTTTACATAGAGTCCTGTCGGTGCTTGGGGTACCTCGACAGTAAGCTGGTTGATAATGGTAGTCGGATTAGTTTGAATGACGGATTGACCTTCGGAAAAAGAAATGACCACCTGCTGGCTTTCAGGATTCCAGTCTACTCCGGCGTCCAGGGCCCGGGCAATCCATCGGAAAGGAATCATGGTCCGGCCGTTGACAATTTCCGGAGCAACATCCATGATGATGGCATTACCGTTTTTCAGCATGACGTTGCTGCCGATGGCCAACTGGACGGCCTTATTGCCCTTAATCAGGGTAACTTTGTCGTCTTCATACAGGATGTTTTCCAGGGTGACGCCCAGGGCCAGGGCAGCGTACCTTACGGGAACGAAGGTCCGGCCGTCCTTAGTGTACGGGGCCACGTCCATAGAGAACTGCTGCCCGTTGACGGTGTAAGTCGTGCTCCCGATGGTGAATATAGCCGTTTGTCCCGCCGCCCTTGAAGGTACGGCGAACGAAAACACAAGCGTCACTAAAGACACCAGAAAGGCAAGTATCCTGGTTTTCATTTACCTCACTCCCCCCCTGGATTTTTCCAGATCCGCCTTCCTGTTCCGGATTTATTTGCCGAAACGGTAATAGGACAATTTATTCGCTTTTAAAAGACGCATGATGGTATTTCTTGAAATTTTTAGATAGCAATCACCTCTTTGATCGTCAAAAAGTCGTTGTCCAAAATATACCACTTTCTTACCAACATTATCTTCTATGCACCATTTTAATCCATTCTTGTTAACTGTGAAGTAAAGTAGTGGTACTTTTTTAAAAAATTTTTAACGTATTGCCTGTTACGGGAAGAGACGGGCCAAGTCCCCGTCTCTTCCCTCGTCTTCGCTTCGCTTTTACTTCCGCCTCTCTGCTTTACAAACCTTGTTCTATTCTTTTGATTATCTGTCTCCTTCGTGTTTTTTTGCTGTTCTATTCTCTTCTCCCCTTCTGTGATCCGTCCCCAACCCAAAAACCATTAAACCCATGAATCCCCACAAAAGGAAAAATAAAAGACTGCAAGCAAAAATTAAAAATACAAACGTTTCTTTGCTAGAAAACCCCATGGCTACAACCTCCTGCAGGCTATTTGCTGACAACAACCAAATTTAAAGACTTATAGACTAACGGTACTGACTAATAGTCTTATTCGACAGACCACCAGGCTATTCCTTCTTGCCTGATGGTCTAGGAAAATAAAAATTGAGTGCTGCGATATACTTTGGCTCAGGCAGTTAAAATATCATGGAGCAAGGCTGGTGGGAACGTGAATGAAAGGCGGCTTAGGCTAGGGGCCCGTTTGCGGACGTTACGGCAATCCCGGGGCTTGACTCAGGAGCAGTTAGCTGAACATGCTGATCTCCATCCAACCTATGTGGCGAAAATTGAAGCGGGTATGCGACTTCCAAGCCTTGAGGTGCTGGAACGCCTGGCCGCCGTCCTTAAAGTTTCCCTGGCGGCTATCGTGGAGGCAATAGATGAAGATGCCGGACTGTTGTCCTCTCCTGATGAGCAAGTAGCCAAAGAAATGGAAGTACTTCTCCGGAGCTGCAGTAAGGGGCAAATAAGCCTTGTGCGAGATTTTGTCGCCCTAATTAAACGCTATGAGGTTAGCGAAAGTTGAAGAACCACCCGATATAGAGCGAGAGGAAAGATGGTCCCCATAGATGAAAAAAGGGTGGACACCCAAAAATGCATTAGAGAGATCTCTCTATTTACCCTTTACATTTGGCTGTTTATATACCAAAAGAAAACTTTTCGACCTGTGCGGTTAGGCGTACCATTATATACCATATATGGCGACGTTACCCGAGTGAGACTGTAAATATCGGCTATAGTAATAGCAAAGAAAGAGCATCTAACCGCTAAAATGATTTTTTTCTATTCTTTGAGGCGGGACTGGCGACGTGAGCGTTGCGTTTCGGCCCAGATAATCAATGAAGATGATGCAATCTAATGTAGGGAACGGTTAACTACGATCCTATGGGAAATTGTGGTACGTACAACCGCACAGGTAGAAACTTTTTCCTATATGGCATTTCACCGGAATGCAGGATAGGATTTAAGGGTTGATCGTTTTAAAAAAAAATTTTTGTAAAAGATACCATAATAACTGTAAAATTCCAGTTAACAAAACACGTCTTATGTTAAATGGTAAATACTGGTATAGAACGATTAATGTTGAATTTTTTTTTGGAAATTTTTTTTGAAGAAAGGAAAAAGGGAAAAGGGGAAAGAGGGAAGAGAATGGGAAAGGGAAAAAGGAAAAAGAGTAAAGATGGGAAATAAAGATTAAAGATTAAAAAATGTTCCTGGCCCATGAGAAATATTTGGAAGCAAATTTTTAACAATCGTTTCCGCCAGCCGCTGCCGGACCAGCGCGTCAGCCGCCAGCAGGTAAAGAGAAGGCGGTTCCGGTTCCGGTCTGAAGAAACCCTGAAAAATCCCGTTATTTGCCTGAATGGCAGCCGCCATTTGATTCAGGGCCATCTTGCAGAAGCAGGCCAGCGCCGCTTCCGCCGGGGCCGGGGCAGGCTCCATCACTTCGGCTATTCGGGACGCCGCCATCACCTCAAGCCTCCGGTTAACGGGCTCAAGGGCCGCGTCCATGACAGGATCGGGTGGTGGCGATGGCGGTTCCAACTCCGGCTGGGCCGTCAACTTTTGCCGAATGTTATGTTTATCAAAGGCAGTTTCCGAGGGGTAAGTGTTGCCTGCCTCCGTTGCCTTACCGTTGCCCAGGCAACGTTGCCTGCCGTTGCCTGGCACACCGTTATTAGGCCGTGGCCCCGGGTTAAGCCAGGAGGTCTCATCCTGAGCATCGTCAGATGGGATGTAGTAGCCCTCCGAGGTCCTGGCAACGACCCCCTCCTTCGCCAGCCGGCAAAGTCGGGAACGCACCCCCTCCGGGGTCTTTTTCAAGGCCTTCGCAATTTCCGCCGGTCGCATAGGCCGATTTTCTTTTTTTAGCAGGGTCAAGACATCCATTTCAATCCCTCCGGGACAAAACTGGGAAGGATTTTATTCCTTCCTTTGTTGCAACGACGCCTCGCTTTCCTGCTTCAGAATCTTCGTTACCGGCGCATTTATAGCTTTCTCCTCCAGGGACACGGCTGCGCCGGCTTCCGGCACCGCGCCGGCCTCTTCCTGAACCATGCAACGCAGTTCGGCGATGATTTCATCGCCCTCGCGCCGCAGATTCACGAGCTTACAGGAACAGAGATTTGAAAATTCACCGGTCATCTGTGTTCGCCTCCTTCGCTAGTAATTATAGCATGGATTAACCGACCATATACTGGATTATTTTTTGTCGTACATATATTGATGGGCGGACTCGGGGGTGGTATGATTTTCGTAAGACAATAAATAAAAGGGGTATCCGCCCATGGCCGAAGCTCGCTGCCACACCAGCGAGGACCTCCTGCGCCTACTGCTTCAGCAGCTACCGGGGCAGTTCGTCCAGGTGGGCAACCAGACCGTAGTCCGTCACCTGACCGAAGAGGAAAAACGCCGGCGGGTGGAAACACGCCAGCGCCTGGAGGAAGAGGCCCCAGCCCTGTGGGCCGGGCTTGTCCGGGAGAACGAGCGCTTCTACCGGCGCGACGGCTACCTGGATGTGGAGCTGGACAAAAAGGGCCGTCCGCGCCGCAAGCCTCTGGGGCGCGGCAGACCACGCGCGCCCCAGCCCAAGAAGAAGACCATCACCGTCCGATTGGACCAGGCCACCTTTGACAAGCTCCAGGATTACTGTAAGACAAAAAATATCTTAGCCTCTGAAGCAGTGCGCCGGGCCGTCAGGCTGCTGCGCTAGGGGCTATTTGCGGCCAGAAAGAGGAGCGGCCTAAGCCAGGCATGCTTGTCTTCTCCGGCCCGCTCCGCTTCGCTCCGCGGGCCTCCGTGGGGGATTTTGCTTACGCCTTAGACGCTCCCCGGACAGGTTGAAAATCAGGTCCGGAGCCGCATTTCCCCACCCCTGGAGACCTTAGTGCCAGGGAGTGGCAAGTAGAATCATTTTTGTTGTCATTAGGAAAATCATTGACCGTCCATCGGTTCGTATCCTACTTGCAGTCCCGGCCGAATTCGCTTAGAATCAGGGTAAGGCGATGTGCGTTCGGGATATCCCGGTATTATAGCTGGGACATGTCCAGTTTCTGTAAAAGAAAGGGGCATATACAGTATGGAGTTTACCGATGAGCAACTTTTAGCGGTAGCCCGGAAATACAACCTCATACCCGGGAGTTTGAAGTCAAAAGTCTTTTGCCTGTTGGAGCAAGGGTACACCCTGCGGGAGATCCGTTTTCTTCTGCGAGGCTACCGGAACCCGCAATCCCCTCAAACTTTCAGTAACTCCCTCCGCCGCTACGCTGCCACGTGGAAGGAATTGCAGGCCTTTTCTGGTCAAAAGAACCTCCCTCACGGGGCGTTTACCCCTGGTACTGCCAGGGCGAGAGGAGGTGCGTAATATGCAACGTGGGTTCAAGGTCATCCTGGAGTGGGACAGGGAGGCCAATGCCTATCATGTATCCGTGCCGGCATTGCCAGGGTGCTTCACCTATGGCCACACCAGAGAGGTAGCACTAGAGAGGGCACAGGAGGCCATCCAGGGCCATATCAAAGGCCTGAAGCTGATTGGTGAGCCCGTGCCGGAAGGAGATGTGGATATTGACGAGGTAATGGTGAATATTACGTGACCAGGTTACCACGTATTTGTAGTGGTAAATATTGAGGGCAGCCATTACCAACTGTATCGCCCCGGGAAAGGGCTCGTCACTGTTGCGGTCCACTCTAAAGAGATATTGCCGCCCAAGACCCTTAAGAGTATCCTGAGGCAGGCAGGGCTTACAGTCGAGGAATTGATTGAGCTGCTTTAGCTACTACCAAACCTTTAAGTTGGCCAGCTTGTGCGCCCGCTTCGCGGGCGCTTTAAAGGGCAGGGCTGGAAGAAGAAAACCGGCCCGGGCGATGTTAGCGTTCCTGGCGGGAAAGCAACAAGGCTGCGTTCCAGTCCTTTACTCCAGCTGGTGGCAGGAGGAGCGCTACTTTATATTGCATTGCCTTAAGCCTTACCCCGAATTCCTCTGCCGCCGTCTGGCCGGGCTTATCGCCGTCAAAGGCCAAAATTACCGTCTTTATCTTCTGCCATTCCCCCAGAAACGTGGCCAGTGCCTCCCACCGGAGCCCGTTCAAGCTTACCAGGTGGTGGTCCTGAAGGTAGGGCTTCAAACTGACCAGGGAGAGGGCGTCGATGGGGCTTTCGCAGGCCACCACCAGCCGGCCCTGCGTTTCCGGGGGGTAGTGCCAGGGATAACGGCCATTACTGCCAGGGGCCATGCCCTTGAAATTTGAGGCTGTTCCACGCAGGAAGGCCCCTCGGGGGCGCCCAGCCTGGTCATAGCAGGGGAAAACACAGTTACCTTTCCCATCCTGGAACAGCAAGCCTTTGGCAAAGAGCCAGCCCACAAAAGAAGATGGCAGGCCCCGGGTCTTGGTCAAGTAGGCGGCAACCCGTCGGTTGTCGGGGGCGCGCTCAGGCAGGCGAAATTCATGGTCGGCATGGGGTTGGTGAATAGGCTCGAGTGATTGATGTTGACCCGGTTGACCTAAGAGTTCAGTTATGGCTTCTTCGAAGGATAACCCCCAAACCATTGTGGCGAAGTCAACTGCGTTGCCACCTTTGCCAATGGCGAACCAGTAAAAATGATTTCCCTGGACCACAACGCCTCCAAAACCTGGAAGTCGCCAGTTGCCACTCCCTTCGTAATGCAGGGGATAATTTCGGGCTCGTAAGTAGCTCACAAGGTTAACCCGTCGAGCCTGGCAAATTTCCTCTTGACTAAATGGAAATGCCACATCGTCACCTCCAGCTTTTTCCTTCCAGCCCCGCAAAGGAGGACTTTCTTAGAGTCATGCAACTTTACAATGTTACAACGCTGCAATGCTACAACACAATATTACAACCCTGCAACATTGTAATTTAACAACCTTACAATTTGGCGTTTACCGTTGTTATATTATATTAAAGATTCCGGTGCAAAAACCCCCTAAAAATCCTTCCAAATCGACATAATATAGCAGGAATATTTGCCATCATGGCGAAT
>NZ_JAXGFQ010000039.1:0-19950 GCF_051020825.1 Moorella naiadis (nom. illeg.) | reverse complement strand
GTTATTGTTGGTCGGGTAGAGCAAGACGCGGTACTTGTAACGATCAGCGCGGTAGGCGTTAATGGAAAGTTCTACCGGCCGGTCACCGGCAAAGGCCAGGCGTTCCATGATGAGCACCGGAAACCCGACCTTGACTTCCAACAGCTGGGCCTCCTTCTTGCGGGCCACGCCGGCAGCGATGGTCTGCTCGGCCCGGGTGAGGGTCAGGTGCAATTCCCTGGTGGCAATTTCATATAAAGCCTCTTTACTCAAGTCGAATTCGGCCATGCGCTTTCCATATTCATAGGGCCAATAACTACGTAAATAGACCACCGGTTTGCCATTTAAACGTTGTAATCTTTCCACCAGAAACATTTTCTGGTCGCCAAAGATACTGAGGCCTGGCGTTTTTTCCAACTCTTTCGGGGTTATATCGACAGGACGGAGGTCAAGAACATCAGCACTGGGGGTGAAACCACAACGGCGCATCTCTTCGAAGAAACCAGTCAGCCGGCCCAGGGTTTCCTCGACATGCTCTTTCTTAACAAAAGTCCCTTTACCCGGCTTGCGTTCCAGCCAGCCTTCCTGGACCAGTTGGGCTACCGCCCGGCGCACCGTGGTGCTGCTGACGCCGTATTTAGCCATTAATTCTTTATCGGTAGGAAAGAGGTCACCCACGCTCCATTTGCCGTTTTTAATGATTTCGCGCAGGTCATTTGTGAGTTGGTAATGTAG
Organism: Moorella naiadis (nom. illeg.); assembly: GCF_051020825.1. Lineage (NCBI taxonomy): Bacteria > Bacillati > Bacillota > Clostridia > Neomoorellales > Neomoorellaceae > Neomoorella > Moorella naiadis (nom. illeg.). Next base: position 19,236 of record NZ_JAXGFQ010000039.1, on the reverse strand, counting down.
AGGGAGAGGTTCGTTTTTATTGAAGGCCATGGGGTTTCCCCTGCCCGCCCTTTGTAATATTATATATTTACGTCTTTACACGTTAATTATATTCTGTTAGTTTTATTGCGTCAAGTACTTTTTTGAGCGGGATAGTGTCAAACAGGATTTTTTCGAAATAAGCTCCATCATCTAGTCTGCGACCTTGCCTTTATTACCACTACCTGTTTAGGGTAAACGGTATTTAAGCTACATGTATTAAGGCTTACAGTGTCCTGGTCAGTGGACTTTGTGACCCCTTTAATATGGGCATGTTATGGAGCATCTCCACTGCGAAACAATGTTGAACACCATGTTTTCGCCCGAGGGGCTGCGTGATACGGCCGTAAGGGTAGATTTAAGACCATGCGCGTGGGTCCATGAGTCAAGGATACCATCCTTTTATTTGGCCTGGGCTACTTTAAGTACCAGCTATTTAGCCGCATCACGCGGAATGGTGGTCACTTTGTCAGCCGCCTGAAGCAAACAGCCAATCCTACCATCGTCGCCGTACTCCAAAAATATCGAGGCCGGGCCATAGACTTGGCGGGAAAGAGCCTGCAAGATATCCTGCCGCACTTAAAACGAGAAGTGCTAGACGTACTCGTAGAAATCTCCTTCCAGCGTCGGCCTTATCAAGGAAATGTCACCCTGGCTAAAGAAACCTATCATTTAGTGGGGGTCCTGGATCACGATACCAACGAGTATCACTTGTATCTCACCAGCCTTTCGCCGGAGTAAATAAGCGCGCAAGATGTGGCGCTTTTGTAATATTTAAAGAACTAAAGCGCATCTATCAGCTAGACATAATCGATAGCGGCCATGATGATGTGGTGCAATCCCTGGTACTGGTAGCGATGCTGACCCTGGTAGTAAGCCACCGGGTACTAAACTTCATGCGAAGTTTAGTACCGAAAAAGGAAAACCGTTGGACTCCCATGCGCTGGGCAGAAACCTTCCGCGCATCCGGCCGCTTGCTCGAGCGAGTACTGAAAGTTGCCGGTATCGAAGACGACCCCCTGGAGCTTCTATACTTCTATCTGGTGAAAGGAGTAGATCCCAATGTTAACCGTAAACGCCTTTTGGACCCCTGGGTACAGATGAATAATTTCCAGGATAACAACTTGCATTAATTTGCAAAACTGGTTAACCGATCACCAATGGAACATTAGTAAATAAACACTGTGGCCAATTCTTCATCATCAAGGCGTCGCAGGTCCTGTGGAGATGGGGACGCATGACACTTTAACAGCTTTAATATTCTAGGTTTTATAGGCCTTAACCGAGCACTAATGAGAGGAATTATTGCGGTGGCCAGCAAGTTATTATTTCTACTGGCCTATCACTTAAATTCTCTATACGATAGGGAAATCGAGCGGGAATAAAAAAGTAATTACCTTGATGAATCGCAGTTGTTGATCCTTCAGTCACCAGATTTCCTCTTCCCTTGATAATTATCATTAAATGAAAGGTTTTATGGTCCTCTACTTCCCAATAAGAAGTCACTTGTAGCGATTGGAGCGTAAAACAGGGTGTGTCGGTATAATTAATTAACCATTGCTCCCGGCCCTGACCCGGTTGTTCCTTAATAAGGCATGGTTTTAACTTATATTTTCGCAGCGTCTCATCAGCAGTCAGAGGTTCAAAGCGATAACACTCCAGGGATTGTTCTAATGTTAGGCCCTGATAGGCAACTTCGTCGTTCATTACAATGTTATTAACATTTTTTTCGGCGCGAATAGTAATGTCCGTAGGCTCCTGGAGTTCCAAGATTAAATTACCCGGGCCAATGGCATGAGGTACTCCAGCATCTATTAGATAAACATCGCCTGCCTGTACCGGCAGGCGATGCAGGCATTGTTCCAGGGCCAGTGAACTATTCTCCCGTACCGCTGTGGTAAATTGTTGCCAGGATGTTCCTTCGCGAAAGCCAAATAGGATATATGGTGGCATATTATTAATCTCCCTGGTCGCCAAGACCAGCCACGCCTCTGTCTTACCAAAAGGCGAGTTAAAATACATTTGCGCCAAACTTTTATCAGGATGAACTTGTATCGGAAGCCGCATGGCTGTATCCAATAGTTTAATTAGGACGCCAGGATTGGTACCATATTTATGGTAATGTTCTTCACCTAATAGGACCGCTGGTGCCTGTTCCAAAAGGGTCTTTAAGCTGTACCTTTCTCCACCTGGCATTGTAACATAGCTTAATCCCTCTGTACCGGTCTGGTTATGGCCAAGGTTACGAGCCAGGACTGTGGAACCAATCCAATCTTCAGGAAAATGCCCATCAGTTGGATGCGATTTCCCTAAAAATTGATCAAGCAGCCATCCGCCGGTATATATCCGCCAGACCCGATTTTCTTCTAATCTTAAGGGTTGTCTCTTAAATATCACTTTTCATTATCAACTCCAGAATAGACGTTTAGTTGGGCAAGGGGCAACAAGCGAATCTGACCTGCCCCCTGCCCCTTAGAAACACGAGTACGAAGCTTCTCGTCAAACCCAGTCGTAAAATATTTTTGTTTCAACTACACGAAACAGCGAAGAACCTTTTTAACCAAATCACTTCTTTTGAAGAAGCGTATCTGCCTGGAGAGCAGCGGCATCCAGAGCTTCCTTAGGACTTTTCTTTTGATAAATAGACTCATGAATGGCGTTAGCTACAAGCATAGATATCTCGGCATACTGTTTGATTGTAGGAGGAACTTGCACTTCCTCGGCCATCATCGTTAGAAATGGCTGTACTAGTGGTTCATTTTGCGCGAATTTTTGAAAGGCTTGATTCTGCCGACTGGTTGGCAAACTCCCCATGCCTATATTCCACTTAGCAGCGTGTTCGGGTTCGGCCAGCCATTTTAGGAAAGTCCAGGCTTCCGCTTGATGGTGACTACCAGCCATTATGGTAACATACCACCCGCCCAAAGTTGTAGCTGCATTGATTTGACGAGGAAGCACCGCCGTACCAACAGCAAATGGGAACGAATGCGTATTCTTGATCCATAGAGGCATAGCGTATAACATTCCAACCTTACCAGTTGCAAAGGTTTGAATAGCAGAAGTCTCATTTTGTTGTACCAGAGGAGCTACCTTGTATTTATGGAATAAATCAACCCAAAATTGGAGAGCATCTGCCCCTTCCTTAGAGTTAAAAGCCGCTTTCTGACCATCTGGAGTCAAGAATTGCCCTCCATTTTGCCAGAAAAAATTCAACCATATAGTTGTAAGGTAGAGATCAGCCTGGGTAGGCAAGAGCAAACCCCATTGTTCTTTGCTCTGATCTGTTAATTTTTGCGCATAGGTGACAAGTTCATTCCAGGTACGGGGTGGTTTATCCGGATCAAGCCCGGCGGCTTTGAACAAGTCTTTATTGTAGTAAAGGCCGATAATCCCCGCACTAACGGGAAGTGCCCAAATTTTACCTTCCTTTTCTACAACCTTGCGAGGTCCTGGATAATAATCTTCTATATTTAATTCCCCAGGTTTAGCCAGATCGTTTAAAGGAACTATCGATTTAGCTCCCTGTAAAGCTGCTAAGTCAGGTGGGCCAGCCGTATAAAGATCAGGCACTCCCCCACCAGCTATTGCTGCTGTGATCTTGGTAAGCCGTTCAGCAGTAGGTATAAAGGTAGTAGATATTTGGATAGTGGGATGCGTTTTATTAAATTCGTCTACCAGGTCTTTTACTACCTGACCCTGAGCCCCTGGTAGAGCATACCAAAATTCTAGCTGTACAGGACTTGCCTTTGAACTTGAAGTTTGCTGAGGAGATGTACTCGTTTTGGAACCACAACTTACCAGAAAAACAGCTGAAAGGGTAAAAAACACAATTGCTAGCAAAGTTTTTCTTCTAAGCATCGTTTTTGCCTCCCCTTTTTTAATTAAACATAATTACCTCTCTCAGGAGCGAAGCGCAATCCTCTGGGATAGAGAAAGCCCATGTTAGCCTTGTTTGGCGAGGGCCAGCAACCGAAGCTGACCCGTTCTCCTTTTTCCCTCCTGGGCCTATAACCCTTAATTTTTTTCTGGAGAACAAGTCCAAGTATTTTTACGACCAGGATGGGTAGAAGGATGTCCTTCGAAAAAATCCTTTAAGATGCTTCCCTGACTCTGGGACGGTTCCGGAATACCCATAATCTTCGCTAACGTAGGTGCTACATCTACCAACCGCGCCGCCCCAAGGTCTTCTATAGGTCTTATATATCCTTTTTTGATACCTGGACCGCTTATTATAAGGGTAGCATAATTAGACGAAATATCAGTTTCGGCTGTGGGGATTTGCGCTCCATGCATTGAACTTGATGAGTGTTCTTTAGATTCAGTTATGCTCGCCATTATATGATGTTCCAATTCATTATTATCCCACCCATAGCCACGAGTGAAACCAAATACTACATCGCCAGCCATTTGACCCCAACTTCCTAACAGAGCAGCATTTTCGCGGGTTAGAGCAAAAGCTATGGGGTGTTCTCCGGTTTCTTCATCGCGTAGCCCATTAAGGGCATCGATGATTTCTTGGCACACTTGATGATACTCGCGACTCCCAGGTTCGATTATCCCTTCAGGATCCCTGCCACGCAAATTAACATAAATATTAGGATTTCCATGGCCAAATACCCAGGCTCTATTTTTAGACCAATCTATTATTTCCTTTCCAGTTGCGTCTTGATATGTTACCATCAGGCCTCGCGCTTTAAATAGGTTGCGCAGTGAAACCAATTTACGAACCGGACAATTCCCATGGTCTGATACTATAACCGTTACCGCTTCTGAGCCAGCTCCTTCTGTCAAAGCTCCAATAAGATTATCAGCTATACGGTAAGCCCGTCGTAAGTATTCCCAGGCCACGGGCGCCTCTTCTTCAGAATAGAGGGGAGAGAAGGGATCAACTTTAGCTAACCACTGATGGCCAGCATGGTCCAAAAAGTGCCACTGGGTCATAAAAAGGTCCCATTCTTCTGTTTTCATTAGATAGCTACCCGCTTTCGCTATCCATTTAGCCTGGTACTCGGCCTCTTGAAAAAGGGTTTCTGCATCAATCCACCCCCACAAGAAGGGAACCTTGGGAATATGCTCAATAAAGGGACCGGCTACTTCAATTAACTGAGAGGCCATCGAACCTGGTTGACTAAAACCTCTTAAAGGATAGACTTGACTCCGGAACAGGCGAATCCGGCTGGCATCAGGAGTAAGCTCAACTAGTTTAAATCGAAGCGCTCCCTGCTTAGAACCCTCATCCAACTTGAAATGAACCTCCTGCCACGAACTCCATTCACCAACCCGCAGGGACGCTAAGGAGTCGCCCACATTCTTGCCTTCCGCGATTAATACCAGGTCATATCCATTGCCCTGTGAATTAAGTATTAGGGCATTTAACCTGATAACTTCTCCCTTTGACTTGGGACGAATTTCAATTACTGTTTCCAGGGGTTCTCCATGGTATGAAGGAAGATTGCTCCAACCTTCGCCTTTTTTTAAAATAATTGGTTCGTCAATTCTAGGAAGGGGGAAATTCGCATAACAAGCTGCCGGCGTAATTTCCAGGGGCGAAGAACCAAATGCCGGGTTACCACAACCGTCTATTTGGATAATATTCGTTGCCATAGTAGGTGGCCATGAGGTTGTATACTTAATTAAAATACTCCTTTTATTTGCTTTAGCCGCCGCTTCCCATAGATACTCGGCCCGGCAGGAAGTAGTACGGAAAGCCAAATCGCCACTTTGTTCATTCAACGGGCGCCCGGGTAAGTGTAATTTCATGGCATTAATGCCATGGGTACCTTGCCAGGCACCCGTGGCAATAGTTGTCCAGTTGGTAGGAGTGAGGGCTGGTAAAGCTGATAATGCTTTAGTAAAAGCCCCATCATGTAACAATTGGTTTGTGTTAGGCATAACTCCTTCCTGGCAAAACCTTTGTACCAGTTTCGGTATAGCCGCGTCGAGACCAATCAAAACTACTTTCTTTCCCATGTACATCTTTACTCCTTTCTAAAGCTCTTACTTCTTACTTAAAAGGTCATTAACTTCTTTAGCAGCATTATCAAGAGCTACTTTGGCAGGCTCCTTTCCGTAAATAGCAGCTTGGATAGCTTGAGCAACTACTAATGCAGCACGGTTATACTTGGGGTGTCGACTATTTACTTCAGAATATGGTTCCGACACCACAAAAGCATTCACCAGGGGATTTTTCTTAACATATTCCTGATACTGCGGTAGTTCCATGGTTTTTTTGCTGGTAGGAAGGCTACCCATACCTATATTCCATTTTACCGCGTTTTCCGGACTGGATAACCACTCTACAAAACTCCAGGCTGCTTCTTTTTGCTTGCTAGCATTGAAAATAACTAAGTCCCAACCGCCCAAGGTAGTAGCATACTTCTTTTCCTTGGGAAGCGGAGCTGTACTTACAGGGAAAGAATAAGCTTTCGCCGCTTCTATCCACTGCGGATAGTTAATCGCCATGGCATATTTACCTGTTTGAAACTGCTCCATCATTGGCTGATTCTCAATGGGAATAAGAGGTGCTGCTTTATATTTCTGCGTAAGATCTACCCACAACTGGAGAGCCTTAACTCCTGCTTCACTGTTAAAGGTTGCTAGGCTTTTTTCATCGTCTAAAAACTGACCCCCCGCCTGCCTAATAAAAGCAGACCAGATCTCGGTCGTCCAAAGTACTGGGTTTGTAGGGAGGAGGATACCCCACTGATTTTTTTCTGGTTTGGTGAGTTTGCTTGCATACTCCAAAAGCTCGTTCCAAGTCTGTGGCGGTTTATCGGGGTCAAGTCCAGCAGCTTTAAATAAATCTCGGTTAATATATAGACATACATCCCCAACACTTATAGGAACACCATATATTTTATTATTGTAAGTTACTGCGTGTAAGGGCCCGGGATAAAAATCTTCCTTTACAAACTGTCCCGGTTTTGCCAACTTATCTACTGGAGCCAAGGCCCCAGAACTAACTACCGAAGACATCTCCTGCGGTGATAAAGTAGCTACATCTGGTGGAGAACCCGCTGCTATAGCACTTAAGATTTTAGGGATGCGTTCTGCTGGGGGGATATATAATCCCTCTACATGGATATCCTTATGACTGGTATTGAAATCCGCTATTAGACTTTGAATAACCTTTTCATTCTGACCCCCTAAGGAGTGCCAGAATTTAATATTAGTAACATGTTCCTCTTTTGAAGTTGTATTTTGGGGAGTCCCCTTGCATCCAGTAACCGATAAGGCCAAAGCTAGAAAAATTGTTAATATCAACAACCATTTACGCATAATTTTTCCCCCTTATCCTTTTAAACCAGTAGTCACAATGCCTTTGACAAAAAATCGCTGAAAGGTAAGATATAAAATAAAAATAGGTAAAGTCGACAATACTGTAGCCGCCATAAGTAGAGGCCATTGAATGGTATATTCGCTTTTCATGGCAGCTAGTCCCAGCTGAATCGTTCGCATTTGAGTGGTTGTAGTCATTACTAAGGGCCAAAAAAATTCGTTCCAAAGAGCGGTAAATGAAAATATAGTTAGACTAGCTAAAGCAGGTCCAGCATTTGGGAGGATGATGCGGATCAAAGTTTGCAAGCGGCTACAGCCATCTATACGTGCAGCATCCTCCAGGTCTCTGGGTATGGTTAGAAAAAACTGTCGCATGAGAAATAACCCGAAAGGTGAGACTAAAAAGGGAACGATTAAGGCCCTGAAGGTATTTACCCAACCCAGCCACCGCATCAACATAAAACTTGGAATCATCGTAACTTGAGTGGGAATCATCATGGTACCTAATATAGCTAAAAAAATACCATTACGGCCTGGAAAATCAAGGCGACCTAAAGCATAACCTCCTAGAACTGAAGTAATTAGTACTCCCAAGGTACCTACACCTGCTACCAAGAAACTATTAAAGAAATAGCGTCCAAACGGGGCTGAATTCCACGTTTCAACATAATTTCTCCATAACCATTGCTGGGGAATTAATCTTAATGCCGCCGAAAAAACTTCCCCCTCGCTTTTAAAAGATGTCGATAGCATCCAGATAAAAGGAATAACCGTTATTAAGGCTCCCGCAAAAATGATAATCCAGATCATTAAAGTCCTTACCTTGCCTTGCAATATTTTTTAACCTCCTTCAGAACTGGATTTTTCGGTCCATTAAGCGAAACTGAATAAAGGTCGCAATAAAAATTACTATAAAGATAACAAACCCAACTGCACTAGCATAACCCATACGGAAATAGACAAAGGCCTGCTGATACAGATAATAAACAAGAACCAAAGTACTGTTAACCGGACCACCCGCAGTCATAACATAAATTTGCCCAAATACCTGAAAAGAATGGATAAGCGCCATTATAACGACTAGCATTGTACTAGGCATAAGAAGGGGCCAGGTGATATACCAGAAACATTGCCAAGGAGTAGCCCCATCAACCTTGGCTGCTTCATGATAACTTTCAGGTATACCTTGCAGACCGGCCAAATAAATCACCATGTAATAGCCAGTATTTTTCCATACGCTCATAATTATTACCGCTGGCATAGCCCAAGCAGGATCAGCCAACCAAGGAAGAGCAGGTAAATGGATTAAGCGGAGTAAGGAATTTAAAGTACCAAACTGGGGATCATAAATATATGTCCATACCGTAGCTGCAGCAATCACGGAAACAACTACAGGAGAATAATAAAGCCCCCGCAGAAAAGCAATGCCGCGAATTTTACGATTTAAAAGTACAGCAACGATTAACGACAATACCATAGTAAAAAAAACATTTCCCGCTGTAAAATAAATTGTATTCTTCAAGGCAACAAGAAAATCGGGTGTTCGTAGCAACTCTAAATAATTACCTAAGCCAACATAAGAATGTTCTGCTGATAGGATGTTCCAATCATGAAGACTTAAATAAAAAGCAAAACTTACCGGAAAGATGACAAACACAGCCATCCAGAGAAATACTGGTGAAAGGAAGGTATATCCTACCCTGATTTGTTCTCTGTCGTATAGTTTATTTCGTTGCCGGGATAATCCCTTAACGCCCATTTTCCACCTATCCCTTACGGTTTATTAGGCCAGACAGGCTAGTAGACTATCAATCCTCGCCCTAATAGTCTCTTCAGTTGGTGGTTCATCGAAAAAAATATAGTTAATGAAGAAGGCCGGGGGAAACTTGATCTTATTCCTAGTCGCCCCTCGGAAATCCTCTTTGACTTCATTTGCGAAACGATGGTTGTCCAGGTCTTGGGTGAACTTTTCAATATCCAGGCCAATCTCCCGGGCATACTCAACAAGGTTTTCCCGCTCCAACGCATTTTCGGCTTCAAACATCCGGGCGTGCATCTCCCAAAACTTCCCTTGTGCACCAGCAGCTTCAGCTGCTTCGGCCGCCAGCTCCGCCTGGGGATGCAAATGTCGAAGGGGGTAGTGCCTGAAAACAAACTGCACTTTTTCTTCGTACAGGGGCAACAGCTTCCTTATGACTTGGTAGAGTTGCCGACAATGCCCACATTGATAATCTCCATACTCAATTAAGATAACAGGTGCTTCTGGAGAACCCAGCCGCCAATCTTCCGGGGTCACAAGAGGGGGTTTCGGTGTATTAGCAAGTTTGATAATCGCCCGGAGCACCATCGCTGGGTTGGGTAGATCCTTGCCAGGCTCTGGACAATAAACTCGTCGTATCAAACCTTCTTGGTCGACTATGAATACGGCCGGCTGTATATTTTCATTGGAGACCACACCGAAACTGCGCGCTACATACCCACGCGGTTCAGAATCAGCTATGAAGGGAAAATTGATACCTTCCTTCTCTGCTAATTTCCTCAAGTCGCCTGGAGCTGCATCCGAAATGGCAATTACCATTGCGTTATGCTTCTCGAAGTCCTGTAACCGCTCCTGGAATCCGGTGAGTTGACCAGCTATTTCGTTATTCACTTCAGAACCGAAAAAAAGGATAGCTGTAACATGTTCCAACTGGCCACTTACGGACACCTCATACTCTTGGTTCACAGCTGGCAATGTGAACTGTGGTGCTTTAATCCCTGGCTGCAAGATTGATTTCATCGTCAGTTTCTAACCCTCCTGCCTGAAAGCCATGTTGGGGTGAAAGCTCGGTAGAGAGCCGAGCCTGTGACCCCAGAAAGTTCCCGTACTCATTATAACTTGCGTCTACCGGCAAGATGCTCCTCTGGTGTGCCCATTTCTTCGAGCCAATGAACATATCGTTCGTGTATCTCTGTAGCTAATTGTTCATTACTAGTGATCAGGTCCCGCTCTTCCTCCGGATCGTCAGGTAGATAGAACAGTGCTGGTTCTTTCGGCGCGCGTTTGGGCCGGGGTTCGATAAGCTTATTGTTGACTATTACCGCATCGTGCAATTCTTCCGTATAATTACCCGCATAGTGTAAACACCAGCCATCCTCCGTCACCACCGCGCACTTAGCCACAACGGGTGTATGGTGGATCAGCGAGTTGGAGCATACGGCGATGTCACGTAGTTTCTTCGTTTCGCCACGCATAAGCGGCATCAAAGATTTCCCGTGGATAGCTTCCGGATTAAATTTCCAATTCTCTGCGTAGAAAACACCGCACTGTAAAGCTTGAATCATTGCTTGACCCCCGACAGACTCAGTTGCTACCAAGCCAGCCAGTTCCAGGATTGTGGGCATCAAATCAGGCGACTGCACAAGACCACCTATATGCTGGCCATTATTCTGGCCGGGCAAACGAATTATTAAAGGTATTCGTCGAAGATCGTTATACATCCTAACCGTTTCATAGTAACCTTCTCCTACGGTGACAAGCGACTTGCCAACCACCCCGTGTTCTCCAAAAAGGAAGCCGTGGTCGCTAGTGAAAATCACTACCGTGTCTTCTCTCAGGCCTAACTCGTCCATCTTATCTAGCAGAACGCCAATCCAACGGTCAACCAGAGTAGCTTCTGCCATATACAGCGCCTGCATGTGATTTAGTTCATCTTTAGTAAGAAAGTTCCACCAGAACTCATAGTGTGGATAGATGACTTCTTGACCAAGATAACCCGGGTCGTACATATCAACGTATTCTTTAGGCGCATCCCATGGTTCATGTGGGTCGAAGAGATCAATATACAGGAAGAACTTATCTACGTCTTGGCTTTCTTCCAGCCACTGGCACGCCGATTTGATCGACCGCGCTACAAAGCGGTCCTCTTCAGACTTCCACCAGCCCGTGTTACGCAGGATGTTAGGCATAAGGAAATTGGGACTGCGTAACTTGCTGGGGTCAGCAGGCAATTTGACATTTCGTGGAACAGTCTTCCACCGATCAGTTTCCTGCCCCCGGATCCACTCCCAGCCATCAAAACCTCGTTCGTAGTTAAAGCCTTTCTCGATTAAATGCGGATTATCAACAATCATTTGCGTCACTATGCCCGAGGCACTAAGAATTTGTTGCAGGGTCACCGTATCTTTAGGTAAAGGACACCACTCATGGTCAATGAAGCTAAAACGCCCACTCATGATGTCTAGGCGGTTGGGTATGGTGGGGTAAGAGCCTAAATAAGCATTGTCGAAGACGTACGCCTCGCTGGTAAACCGATCAAGATGCGGGGTCTTGACCCGAGTTGGCCCATAACAGGAAAGATTATCGCGACGAAAAGTATCAGAAATAATAAGGATTACATTCATGTTTTTCCACCTCAACATGCTAAATAGACAAGGTCGTGTGTAAAGCCGAAAGCCGGATATCTTTAAGCAATACTAAAACCCAATCGCCTTAATGAACTTTCTTTCTCTGCCACCTCCACTTCACATGATATAGATTGAGCTTCGCCATCTCGCCATTTAATATAGCCCGGCTTTCAGGGTGAATTGGTGATATTTCTCAGGTTTTCTGCTTTTTCGCGTTCCGCTTTGGTAATGGCTTCGGTTATGTTGTCTTTATGGATATCCAGTCCTTGGTTGGCCCTTCCATTATGACTAATAAGGTTTAGACAATATTTCATTAACCTTAATTGCAGCATTATCAAGAGCCTGTTTAGGTGTAGCTTCTCTATATAAAGCTTTTTGGATTTCCTCTGCCACTACCATTTCCAACTGAGTTAGGTTCGGTACTTGCGGGTAGGGTTGCGTATAAGGTATTGTAGCTATAAAAGGTTTAAGGAGAGGTTCTTTTTTAAGAAACTCCTGATAAGAAGGAAATTCATAGGTTGCTTTTCGTACTGGCAAACTCCCCATACCCACATTTAACTTAACCGCATTTTCTGGCCGGCTAAGCCAATTTATAAAAGTCCAAGCCGCTTGTCTATCCTTGCTTTTTTGAGATATTGTTAATGCGTATCCTCCTAATGTTGAAGTTTGTATGATATTCTTGGGCATCATAGCAGTTTTAGTCTCAAAGGGTAATTTGCGTACTGTTTGAACAAATTGGGGATAAATGGGTAACATACCAACTTTGCCTGTTTGATACATAGAAACCATTGTTACATTATCCAACTGAATAAGAGGAGCTACTTTATATTTTTGGAATAGATCAACCCAAAACTGGAGGGCTTCTACCCCTTCCTGTGAATTAAAAGCTGCTTCCTTGTTATCTTGGCTAAGGAATTTCCCTCCACTCGCCCAAAGAAAGTTATCCCACCACTCAGTCGTAAGCGGTGCTACTTTGGTAGGTAATAATATGCCCCATTGATTCTCTGAAGGGTTAGTCAGCTTACGTGCATAATCTATTAGTTCATTCCAGGTAGTCGGTGGTTTTTCTGGATCAAGACCTGCCTTTTTAAATAGTTCAGCATTATAATAAAGAACCATATTTCCCATGGCGATAGGCAATGCATAAAGATGATTATCGACTATACATGCCTGTCGGGGTGCATCATAATAGTCCTTGGGTACTTCACCTAACGAGTCAATCGCTACAATAGCATTTTTAGCAGCAAGCACAGGCACCTCAGATGGGGCATTTAAGGTTACATCTGGTGGCTCCCCTCCCGCTAAAGCAGTTAAAAGTTTTTCCATCCGTTGAGCTTCAGGTATAGCCATGGCAGTAATTTTAATATTCGGATGTTCTTTTTGAAACTGGTTTATGAGGTCATTCATTATTTGCAACCAATTGCCAGCTTGGGGATACCAGAAGGTAATATTTACCGCCTTAATATCTGCTGTATTAGATTTATTGGACTCAGAGTTTGGCTGCTTAGCACATCCTTCCAATAGTACCATTGTAAGCACTAAAATAAGAAATATGGCTCCAATTTTCCTGCATACGAATAATAGTTTATTTACTCTTAAAGCCAATTTAATTTTCTCCCTCCTAACCTCCGCTGATTGGCCACCAACAGTCACCTCTAACCTGCAGCTACAATGGGGTGAAAGCTCGGCAGAGAGCCGAGCCTGCGACCCCAGAAAGTTCCCGCGCTCATTATAGCTTGCGTCTACCGGCAAGATGCTCCTCTGGTGTACCCACTTCTTCGAGCCAATGAACATATCGTTCGTGTATCTCTCTAGCTAATTGTTCATTATTAGCGATAAGGTCCTGCTCCTCCTCCGGATCATCAGGTAGATAAAATAGTGCTGGCTCTTTCGGCGTGAGTTTGGGCTTAGGTTCGATTACTTGTTTGTTGACAATTACCGCTTCATGCAATTCTTCCGTGTAGTTACCGGCATAGTGTAAACACCAGCCATCCTCCGTCACCACCGCACACTTAGCCACAACAGGCGTATGATGGATCAACGAGTTGGAGCAGACAGCGATGTCGCGTAGTCGCTTCGTTTCGCCACGTAGAAGCGGCATCAAGGACTTCCCATGGATAGTTTCCGGATTAAATTTCCAATTCTCTGCGTAGAAAACACCGCACTGTAAAGCTTGAATCATTGCTTGACCCCCGACAGACTCAGTTGCTACTAAGCCAGCCAGTTCCAAAATTGTGGGCATCAAATCAGGTGACTGCACAAGAGCACCAATATGCTGACCTTGTGTTTGGCCGGGTAGACGAATTATCAAAGGGTTCCTACGGATATCGTCATACATTCTAAGCGCTTCATAATAACCCTTTTCTGGTCTGAGCGCCTTGCCAACCACCCCGTGTTCTCCAAAGAGGAAGCCGTGGTCGCTTGTGAAAATCACTGCCGTATCTTCTCTCAGGCCCAATTCGTCTATCTTATTCAGCAAAATGCCAATCCAACGGTCAACTAGAGTAACTTCTGCCATGTACATCGCACGTACATGGTTCATTTCGTCTTCGGTGAGAAAATTTCTCCAGAAATCATAGTATGGATAGATGATTTCCTGGCCAAGATAACCTGGGTCATACATATCAACATATTCTTTGGGCGCATCCCATGGTTCGTGTGGGTCGAAGAGATCAATATACAGAAAGAACTTATCTACGTCTTGGCTTTCTTCCAGCCACTGGCACGCCGATTTGATCGACCGCGCTACAAAGCGGTCCTCTTCAGACTTCCACCAGGACGTATTGCGCAAGTAGTTTGGTAAGACAAAATATGGATTGCGCAATTTACTGGGGTCAGCAGGCAATTTGATATTTCGAGGTACAGACTTCCACCGATCAGACTCTTGCCCTCGGATCCATTCCCATCCATCAAAACCTCGCTCGTAGTTGAACCCGTTCTCGATTAAATGCGGATTGTCGACAATCATTTGCGTCACGATGCCTGAGGCACTAAGAATTTGCTGGAGGGTCACTGTATCGGTAGGCAAAGGGCACCAAGCGTGGTCAATAAAGCTGAAGCGTCCACTCATGATGTCTAGACGATTGGGTATGGTGGGGAAAGAACCTAAATAAGCATTGTCGAAGATGTACGCCTCGCTGGCAAACCGATCAAGATGCGGGGTCTTGACGCGAGTTGGCCCATAACAGGAAAGATTATCGCGACGAAAAGTATCAGAAATAATAAGGATTACATTCATGTTTTTCCACCTCAATGAGTTCTAATTTTAGAATAATGAAGATCATGTGCACAGCTGATATAATAATTTTTTCCCGGACATGTGTGGCTTCCTTAATTGACTTCTTTAAACAGCAATACTAAATGTTTTTAGATAGGAGCCACTTTGAACATCAAACAGGTGAATATTACCTTGATTGGCTTTAACTTTAATAACTGTGCCCATTTCAGGCGTTCTCTCAAAACCGCTGGTCTTAATAACCACCTCCTCTCTACTTTGGGTACGGGTATGAATAATGGTTTCCGAGCCTATATTCTCTACCACCTCCACTTCCAAGGATATAGATTGAGTCCCTTTATTCTCACCATCCACTATGGCCAGGCTTTCGGGACGAATACCTAATATAACTTCTTTATTCGCCGGTACTTCCATCTTTGTTGCCGGTAGGTTCAGGGTAAAACCTTGCGCCTTAAATTGTATTTCCCCATTCTCTTGTTCAATAACACCCTTCAGGAAGTTCATTGGCGGTGAACCGATAAATCCGGCTACGAAGATATTACCCGGGTTGTTATAAATCTCTTTAGGAGATCCTACTTGCTGGATAAGCCCATCTTTCAAAACAACAATCCGTGTCCCCATAGTCATCGCTTCTGTCTGATCGTGGGTGACATAGATTATTGTCGTTTCTAAGCGCTTATGCAATTTGACCAGCTCGGCCCGCATTTGCACCCTGAGCTTGGCATCCAGGTTGCTTAAAGGCTCATCCATCAAGAACACCTGCGGATGGCGGACGATGGCTCGGCCCAGGGCCACCCGTTGCCTCTGGCCGCCGGAAAGCTGCTTGGGATACCTATCCAATAGGTGAGTTATACCTAAAATTTCCGCTGCCTCTTTGACGCGGGCTTCAATTTCTTGCCTGGGCACTTTCCGCAGGCGTAACCCGAAGGCCATGTTGTCAAAAACCTTCATATGGGGATAAAGGGCATAGTTCTGAAAAACCATGGCAATATTACGGTCTTTTGGCTCCAGATTGGTTACCTTCTGCTCGCCGATGTAAATCTCGCCTTCCGTAGGCTTCTCTAGACCAGCAATCATCCGTAGGGTAGTACTCTTACCGCAGCCGGAAGGACCGACAAGAACTAAAAACTCACCATCTTTAATCTCCAGGTAGGTTTTGGCCACCGCCGTTGTATTGCCAAAAACCTTCGTTACTCCTTCCAATTTAACGCCTTTATCTCCTGCCAAGGCAAGTTCCCCTCTCCTGCCGTTTTCATTTTTCGCTAGCAGATCAACAACTGCCATTGGTACTCCACAGCAAAAGCACATGCTTAATTAGGTGAATTATGGGTAGCTCTTATGTCTTCCCGCTATAATACCGTCATTATTTCCCCCACCAGCGGTGTTATCCATTCGACAAATTCTTGCGTCAGGGCCGCGCTACCGTATCCAGGGGCATGATCGGTTACTTCCAGGTCATTATCGATGGTCTTAGGTACACCCACTACTTCCAGGGGCATGTTCTTTTGTTGGCACATGTTTTGTAACCGCAAGCAGGTATCCATTGTGCCGTTGCCCCCTATAAAGAGAAAATAATAGCAATCGTTGTCTTTAAAAAATCTGATAACCTTATGTATATCCTCATCTGTTAAAGGATAGCGGCTTCCTCCCAGAATGGCCGCCGGCGTATACCGTAACTTTTCCAGTTCTTCATGGTTTAAATGACTGAGGTCGATAACTTCTCCCCTCAAGGCACCTTCCAGACCGTGGACCAGCCCGTAAACCCGTTCGACCTGGATTTGTTGCCTGGCTATTGTGATAATACCCGCCAGGGTACTGTTAATTACCGAAGTTGGACCCCTGATTGAGCTACATATAACGTCTTGGGCTTCATTTTAAGCTATCACTCACTTCATGGTTTATCCATTTTATCCCTATTTAACTCCCATCTATTTTTATATATACTCTATAGATTGTGGTAATAAAATTCCTTCGTAGTTATTGCTGGTTGGGTATAAATAGACACGATACTTATAACGATCAGCACGGTAGGCGTTGATAGAGAGTTCTATCGGTCGGTCACCGACGTAGGCCAGGCGTTCCATGATGAGCATTGGAAACCCGACCTTTACGCCCAACAATTCCGCCTCTTTTTTATGGGCTAAGCCGGCGGCAATAGTCTGTTCGGCCCGGGTCAGGTTAAGGTTTAATTCCCTGGTAGCAATCTCGTACAAAGCTTCTTTACTTAAGTCGAATTCGGCCATGCGCTTTCCATATTCATAGGGCCAATAACTACGTAAATAGACCACCGGTTTGCCGTTTAATCGTTGCAGCCTTTCCACTAGGAACATCTTTTGCTCGCCAAAAACACTAAGACCCGGTGTTCTTTCTAATTCTTTAGGGGTAATATCTATAGGGCGTAGGTCAAGGACATCAGCACTGGGGGTGAAACCGTGGCGACGCATCTCCTCGAAGAACCCGGTCAGCCGGCCCAGGGTTTCCTCGACGTGCTCTTTCTTAACAAAAGTCCCTTTACCCGGCTTGCGTTCCAGCCAGCCTTCCTGGACCAGCTGGGCTACCGCCCGGCGCACCGTGGTGCTGCTGACGCCGTATTTAGCCATTAATTCTTTATCGGTAGGAAAGAGGTCACCCACGCTCCATTTGCCGTTTTTAATGGTTTCGCGCAGATCATTGGTAAGCTGATAATGTAAAGGGAGAGGCTCGTTTTTATCGAAGGCCATGGAGTTTCCCCTTCCCGATCTTTGCAATATTGTTTATTTGCGTCTTTACACGTTAATTATATTCTGTTAGTATTATTGCGTCAAGTACTTTTTTAAGCGGAGGTTAAAAACATGTTAACGTCATCTACCGAATTACTGTCGCGGGCGCAAAAGGAAGGTTATGCCGCCGGCGCCTTCAACTTTCACAACCTGGAGGTCCTGCAGGCCATCATCGAAACCGCGGAAACGGAAAAAGCTCCGGTAATCCTGCAAATCACGCCTACCTATTTAGAAAAAATCGGCGCTACAGCGGCAGCCGCCATGGCCCGGGAAGCCGGTGCCGCGGCCCGGGTGCCGGTTGCCCTGCACCTGGACCACAGTAACAGCTTGCAATGGGTCATCTGGGCCCTGGCCCACGGTTTTACCTCGGTAATGATTGACGCCTCCAAACTGCCCCTGGCGGAAAATATCGCCCTCTCGCGGCAGGTGGCGGCAGCGGCCCACGCCGTGGGCGCATCCGCCGAGGCTGAGCTGGGCCACATCGGCGGCGTTGAAGATTCCGTTGACCGCGGCCATGCTGCCGCCGGCCTGGCCGACCCGGCCGAGGCGGCCCGGCTGGTCGCAGAAAGCGGCATCGACGCCTTGGCCCCGGCCCTGGGCACCGCCCATGGCATATATACATCCGAGCCGAAGATTGACTTCGAACGCTTGGATAAAATCCGGAAGCTAACGCCGGTCCCCCTGGTCCTCCACGGCGGCTCGGGTATACCTGATAATATGATCCGCGCAGCCATAGCCAGGGGCATCGCCAAAGTTAACATCGGTACGGAACTGAAGGTAGCCTGGGCGGCAGCTATGCAGGCGGCCCTGGCGGGAGGGGAAAAGGAGCCTTGGAAAGCGGCGATCAAGGCCCGGGAAGCCGTACGGGAAGTGGTGAAGCATAAGATACGTCTCTGCGGGTGCTCCGGGAAAGGTTAATAAATAATAGAATTAATAGGACCTCTTCAAGCAAGATGGGACCGGGCTTTTGACAGGAGCATGGGGTGGTATGCTACCCCTGGCTTACAAATAAAAATAAACCGCGGGTCTATTCGTACCTGCGGTTTACATACAGTGCTGACACATGATTTTATTTCAAAACTGGGTTCAGGTACACAAATCAGGTGAACGAGCAGTAAAAGCAAAAATCCAGGACGGAAAAAGCCCTCTCTAAACCTTGATAGGGTTCCGAATGGAGAAATGTGGGGTAAAAAGAGTGCAGCAAAGTAAGCCACCCTTTGTGGTAGCTTGAAAGCAGGGTATTGAGTTGCAGCTGGCGTAAGTATTAAAGGGCCATTCGTACTCTGGGAGCCTTGGTGCAGAGAGCCAACAATTGGTCGCGATTAATCCAGCGGTGCATCCAAGTTTCCCGGAGGAACTTGATGGTTCCCCGCAGGCCCAATTCCCGTACTTTCCCCACCAGGGCTTCCGTATGTAAGGTCAAGATATTCAACAGATGCCCCAGGTGCATTATTAAATGCCAATTTTTCATCGCTGTCCAGTCCAGGGAGAAAGCATGCTCGTACTGATAGCCCTGATGCTTTTCCGTCAGGATATTTTCTTCAATGTCCCAGCGGTGGC
>NZ_JAXGFQ010000038.1:0-21689 GCF_051020825.1 Moorella naiadis (nom. illeg.) | reverse complement strand
TTTTGCATAGCTTAATGATTCCCCTTTCATCCCACGGCACGAGGCCGTGGGTTTTCAGGGGGCTAATTTTTATAAAGTGTTTTGAGTGGGATGCGGGCAACGTAAACCACATTGCCAGGCACAATGTAAAGCCGGACGAAGTGGAAGAGGTCTTTTGGGATGACCCTTCCTACCGAAAAGCCCGGTCGAGACTGATGACAGCGCTGGGGCGCACTTACGGTGGGCGCTATCTCTTCGTGGTATTTGCGTTAAAGCCCGGCGGGACAGCCCGTGTAGTTACCGCCAGGGACATGAGCGCGTCAGAAAGGCGCTTCTACCGGCGGGAAAAAGGAGAGTGACATGATGCCGAAGAAAGAGCTGCCGGAATTTAAAGGCGACAGGATACCGGAATTCGCCAGCGAGGAAGAAGAGCGGGAGTTCTGGGACAGCCACAGCTTTGCGGAAGCAATGGAGCGGGGCGTGCTGGAACCGGTGGAAGAGCCTGTAGAGCTGGGCCCGGAACTCAAGGCCAGGCTGAAGACGAAACGTGTCACCCTGCGCCTGCGGGTATCCCAGATCGAAGCGGCCAAGGAGATCGCCAGGAAGAAGGACATCCCCTACCAGACGCTCATACGCTCCTGGATAGCCGAGGCCATCCAGCGGGAGCGGAAGGAGCGGGCATAAGGGGATAAGAAGACGCGGTAGCGAGGAGCGGCCATGATGGGGCCGCTTTTTTTTATATTGTTAGGCGGCAAAAATACTGTTCGCCTGAGCCGCACCGGAGATGTACGGCTTCGGTAACGTTGACGCAAGCGCCACGCTAATGCCATAGCTGATGCGGTCAAAAGAGTTCGGCCAAGCGGCGACGGTTTTATCGCGGTTTTCAGTCTGCTCGCAATAATGGCGGCAGGTTTTATATGCCAACGCCGGCGGCACTACCGCCCAGGGGCAGGCCTCCCAGGGCCACACCCAGGCCCAGGGCCAGGGGGGCCAACCCCCTGGGAGCCAGGGACAAAACCAGCCCCAGCACACCGGGCAGGGGCGGGGCCAGAACAACGGCCTGGAGGCCGCCGTCTTCACGGTCCTGGAGGCCAGGCCGGGCAGCTCGCCTGGCATCGTCAGGGCCTGGTGCGAAGGGCCGGAAGGGAAGGTAGCCGTCGATGGTAAAACGGTGCCGGTGAGGCCCTCGCCGGGGCCGTGGGTAAGAAGGTCCAAGTTAGGTACCGCCACGGAAACAAAGGGTTAATTGCCGTAGAAGTCAGACCGGTTTTGTAGTTGACAAGGCCAAACAGGAGTGGATTGACATCGGCACGACGGAAAGACTATACTAAAAGAGGGTGCGGCGAGTGCTAAAGATAAAGGGCTTTAAGTGGGATGCACGGAATATTGGTCATATTGCCAAACATGGAGTGCGACCCGAGGAAGCCGAAGAAGTGTTTTTAATGAGCCACTTTTCCGGAGGGGCCGCGGCGGAACTTACACGGCGCTTGGCCCTACGGACGACGGGCGGCTGCTGACGGTAATATACGCTGTCAGGCCGGGCGGCGAGGTCTACGTGGTGACGGCCCGCGATATGGACCGCAAAGAAAGGCGGCTTTACCGCCGCGAAAGGAGGCACTGAGGTAGTGAAGACAGAAAAGACATTGCCGGAATTCAAGAATGAACAGGAGATGGCCGAATTCTGGGATAACCACAGCGTGGCGGACTACTGGGACCAGCTTGAGCCGGAAGAGGTCGAGCTGGCCCCAGAGCTGGCGGCAAAGGCTGCTGAGCGGCAGAAGACCAAACGCATTACCTTACGCTTGCGGGTTTCTCAGATTGAAACGGCTAAAGAAATTGCGAGGAAGAAGGACATCCCCTATCAGACCCTCATGCGGTCGTGGATCGCTCAGGGGATAGAGCGCGAGCTGGCCGGAGGGGAGAGGTAGGCGGATGCCCGGCGAAAGTATCGAGAGCATGGGCCATGAGGTTCGCAGCGCGTATCCCGTTGGGAACCACCACCTGATCCTGGAATTTGAAACCGGGGAGTACCGGGTGGTGGACATCCGCTCCTTTATAAAGGGTCCGGCGTTCGAACCCCTGAAAGACCCGGCGTTTTTCAGGCAGGTGAAGGCGGACCCCGAATCGAGGACGGTAGCGTGGCCCAACGGGGCGGACATATGTCCGGACGTGCTGTACGCCGAGAGTGTCCCGCTCGAGCTGCCGAAAGAAATCGGCGCGTAGAGCAAAAGGATGAGCGACCTTTCGTGGGCGGCCTGTCTTCCCAGGCCGCTCTTCGTTTATAACGGGCCAACGACCGGCCCGCCAGGACCGTTCTACAAAAGGGAGGAGCTAAAGTTGACCGGCGAAAAAAGTCAGCCAGTCAAAAAAACCCTGACCGTCGAGGAAGTTTTCAGGAAGGCCGAGCTGGAGCGCCGCGTCCAGGAGCCGGTGGAAAAGGCCGTCCGGGACAGGATCTCCATGGTGGCGGCCGCGAAAGCGGAAGGCAGAGCAGAAGGTATGGTGGAGGCAAAACAGGAAGCCGTCCTCTGGTACCTGAAGAAGAGGTTTGGCGGCGTCGCCTGTGGGGATAAAATACGGCAGGTAAAGGACGTCGAAACCCTCGACAGGCTCTTTGACAGTTTGCTTGACGCCGGAACCCCGGAAGAAGCCGAGGAAGTCATATCTCGCATGTTGCCGCAATAGCGGCTTGCGGTTTAAAGGGATAGACTGCCGAATTTCCTGAGCGGAAAGCGGGGCCCGGCACTTAAATGTTTTCTGGGAGTGCTGGAAAAGATATGTCTTTGCCGGATATAATATTGGCAGAAGTGAATCAGGACTCAGTCATAGAAGGCCGCAACCAGCGAAACGTGGCTATTGTAAATCGATTTGCAGAGGCTTGCTCCGAAATACCGGTTAAAAGCTGGCTGTTGAGCACTTCTTAACTATCACCAGCGAAAGCAAGATGTTTGTCAAAGGGGGAAAGCGTACAGTGGCACATGGTTTAATTAAATCCGATCCCAAAATCCTCATGGGGAAACCCATGATTGCCGGGACCAGGATACCCGTAGAGCTTATTCTTGAGAAGCTTGCGGCTGGCGAGACGGCGGAACAAATTATGCAGGCCTACCCGCGCCTCAC
This sequence comes from Moorella naiadis (nom. illeg.), assembly GCF_051020825.1. Lineage (NCBI taxonomy): Bacteria > Bacillati > Bacillota > Clostridia > Neomoorellales > Neomoorellaceae > Neomoorella > Moorella naiadis (nom. illeg.). The sequence continues at coordinate 18,590 of NZ_JAXGFQ010000038.1, read as the reverse complement.
TGAAGAGGGAATACGGGCAGCTCTGGCATTCGCCGCAAAAGCTATTCGTGCTGATGTAATTTATCCAGTACAAGAGGTGGCTGAATGAGATTTCTGGCCGATGAGAACGTAGACCGCGAGATTGTTGTTGAGCTTAGAAAGCGCGGGTACCAGGTCACCTATGTGGCAGAGATGGACCCAGGTATCTCAGACGACACACTTTTGGATTTGGCCAATAAAGAGAAGGCAATACTGATAACAGCGGACAAGGACTTTGGGGAAATTGTCTTCAGACAGCAACGCGTGACTGAGGGTGTTGTCTTAGTGAGACTTTCCGGCCTGCCGCAAGAGGTTAAGGCCAGGTTGGTGGTTTTATCTATTGAGAAGCACCTTACGGAAATTACAGGATCCTTTACCGTGATTACCCGTAACCACATCCGCATTAGAAAGATAAAGCCCGTCCTGTGACTGGGACGGGAAATTTTGAATTAAATCGGTCCGCTTTGTTTGCTCGCTCTATATTTCCCTTATCGCCCCGCCCGAGCAGGAATCCACGGCCTCGCGGACGCAGTCTTCGAGGTCCTCGGGCACCTCGTCAACAGTCACGCGCGATAAGCCCTCGTCGTCCCAGTCGAAAACTTCGGGACATAGATCTACGCAGGCCCCGCAGCCCGTGCAGAGGTCTTGATCAATATAGACCCTCACCTCATACTCCCTCCCCCACAGGTTAGTTTCGGCTTAACCGCCAAAGGGAACAAGATATTCAAGGCCTGCACACCCTGCATGGCCTGTACCCGGCATTCAGGGCCTCTTCCCTGCTCCCGAACTGTACCCGGTTCTGCGGCGCTATCTTCTGCGCCCACTCGCACGTGGGCAGGTGGAAGACCTTCGACCTGGCGTTGCCTATGTATGTGTACCGCTATTCTGCTTCTGGGCCCCGCTGCCCGGTGCCGGGACGGGTGCTACGCCCCACAGCCCCTTGTTCTGCTCCCTGGCCTCCCGCTGGAACTTGACGAACATGTCGGCGTACTTCACGTTGGGCGGCACGGTCATGACCTGGGCGTAGCCGTCCAGGAGTAGCCGGGCATTAAACATCTTGGCCCGGACTTCTTCTTCGGAACCGGAAGTAGGCGATGCCAGCCATACATAGGCCAGGAGCCTGCAGTATTTGTCCCTCTCCTGGGCGTCGAATTCCAACCAGACCTTCTTCCCCGTGAGCTGCCTTTCGGTGTAGGCCTTCGCCTCTCTGCCGTAGGGCTTCTCCTTTATGCCCAGGTCGGGGTGGCTTATCTCCGGGCAGTTGATGCCGATCATCCGCACCCGCTCGTCGCGGCCGTTGAGGTTCACGTGGACGGTGTCACCGTCGGAGACGGAGGTCACGGCTGCTTGGATTGTGCGGATTCCTGTCTGACCCGGCTCGGCCGGTGGATGCTGCGTCTGGGCCAGGGCCGCGGTGAATGATTGCTCCTGGGCCGCTTGATCTTTGACTGATGCGGGCTGGGCCGGTGGTCCTGAAGCACAACTAGAGAGCAACACCAGCGCGAGCGCTAGTAGGACGGTGGCCAGGCTGATGAGCTTCAACCGGGTCAGGCTACTGGGCAAGTCCGCTCACTCCCCCTGTACTTCTAAATAGGTCTGTAGTAGTGTAGTAGTGTTCGGAACAGCGGGACGTGGTGTTAGATTTCGAGGCACCGAAGTTCGCAAATAGCGTTTTCGTTAGTGGCCTTCCAAGTGAAGTGAAGGAGAATGTTTATGGGTTTGTTACGTGCCTATTTTCTGTCGTTTTCCGACCCAGGTGGAGTTTTTGTTTTTGTCCGCCATTTCTATAGCAAGTCCTATTTCTCTTTCTTTTTTGGGACCAGTACGCGGAAGAAAATACTGCTACGACTCCTGCAAGGCCAGCTCCTGCCAAGGCAGCACATATTACAGCATATCTCCAGTTAGGATCTACTCGCCTTATTTCCCAGAATATTCCCCAGAAGCCAATACCAGCCATTGCTCCCGTAACCATTGCTTGTAGATGGAAACAGGCAAGGACTTTCTTTATCATCTCTTTCATGCTAGTAAGTTCTTTGGTCACCCCTCCTCGCCAAGTTCCCAACTTCCCTGAGTTTTCTTTTTTCGGAGTAAGCGATCACTAAGCCAGCCAGGTACTGAAACTGTTCGTATATCTCGGGGGATTGGTTATCACGGCGTAGCCGCTCGATATGATCCTGTTGTATGTGTTTATGTCTCCAGGCATTTTCGATATAGTAGCCAAAAAGGTCATAAACATCCTCAAAGTAGATTACTTTCCGGCGTAATAATGATCCTAACAACTCAAAATAACCGAGGTACTCATCTAGGTCGATCTCGTCTAATTCATGAGGGAAAGTCTTATCTGATCCATCACAGGAAGGTTTTTCAAATAAAAGTTTCCAAAACTTTCTGTGGTGCTTCTCTTCAAAGTCCTTTTCAATCGCGCGGATAATCTTCCGACATTCGTTCCTGGTAAAAAACATTTCGTAAACATCAAGGACTATTCTTCTTGCTTCCCTTCTGGAAATGCTTTGTTGCACCCGCCAACCCAAGAAAGCTACTAGGGCAGCCAAAAACGTTGCTATTGCATTAAGCCATTCCGCCGAGCTTCCCACGGCGTTCATGTTAAGCTCACCACGCATTCCAACATGTTTAGTTTAGGGCGGCAGTTCTGAACAGAAAGCATCAAAATAGTTTACTTACCTAAAGGGGAACTATTAAACTACCTCATTACAATGGTCGTTCAAGCACCTTTGACTCCGCTTCTAATCGATTTGGTCCCACGCTTCCAGCACTAGACGCTTTGTGCGGTATTCGCCGTACTGGCGCTCTTCTTTTTCCATAAGCACGCGAAAAGTCTCGCCGGGAAACTCGGGGCCAAAGACGTCCTTAGGGTCGAGGATGTAGTGCAGCTCATCCCAGGTGAGGCCGTAAAGTCTGGCGTAATAGGCGTCGAGTTCGGCGCGGATCAGCGCGCGGCGCTCGGAATCCCAACGGAAGGGTGGGATCACTTCGGCGTCCGGATGGACCCCCGGCGCCCGGCCGCAGCATTCTTGCCAGCGGCGGGTGATCTCCTGCCGCAGCTTGGGCGAGCTCTCCTGCCACACGTCGCGGGCGAAAGCCTCCAGGTCCCAGGCGGTATAGACCAGCTCGAGCACGCGGGGGACGATGAAGAAGAGGTCGGATTCGGTATAGGCACCAGGCGGGAGGATGGGGAGTTGCTTTAAGTAATTATAAGTCAGGTGCATCCCACCAATCTTTTGCCGCGCCGCGAAATCGAAGACTAGGGCATTCACGTTCGCAATCAGGCAGGCAACGGCTTCGGTCTCAGGCTCTTCTTGGGTCAATATCATCAGCGGCGTTGTGTGCCCCACCCCTACCCGCGGCAGGACGGTGAAGATGGCGGTGCGCTCATTGGTGGCGTTAGTTACGTCCCTGAACCCCAATAGCCAGCCGTGTTTCCATGTACCAAGGCGCGCCTCCACTTCTTCCTCCCTCACCCAGTACCGCGGCAAGACGAAGTAATCCGGGTCGGCATATTCTTCCTCCCGCGGCGTGGGGAGGTGGGTGCTCGTGGTGTTTGGCGGCACGCCCTTATAAGTGCCAAAGCGGTGGTCGAACTGCCATATCATCTTGGCCTCGTAAAGGGGTAGCCACACTTCGCCACCACCCACAAAGCAAAGGCTATCGGGCCGGCCGAGGTCCCGGCCGCGCATGAGCACGTATCCCTGATCCTCCAGCTCCTGCGTCGTGCGGAAGAGGTGGCTGTCGTTGGACATATCAAACATGCGCATAAACCTGACGCCCCAAGGGTTCTTCCCCGTCTGCTCGTTCACCAGCACCGGCACGCGCCGGTAAATTTTCTTCGTAAGCTCGGCGTCCTCCCTGGTCCGGAAGACGGGACAGGTGCGGGTGTTGGGGTTAACGAGGGCTAGATCTTCCGGGTTCAGTTGAAAGACGCGACGGTCGTCGCGCAGTTGATCGGTGCGGGTGAGGAAGAAGGCAAAGCGGGCCGGCGCTTCTTCCTGGTCCGCGCCCTTCAAGGTGAGGAGGCAGAACTTGTAGCTTTTATGAACCCCGGGGAAGATACCTTCCCGATTCTCGAAGTCGTAGAGGCTGGCCAGCCGCCCGGTCTGCACAAGATTGGCGAAGAACTGCTTGTTGGTGTCGTCGGTGGCAATGCCCGTGGGTAGCACCACGCCGGTGCGGCCGCCCGGGCGGAGAAGTTGGGAAAAAAGCTCGGCAAAGACGCTGTAAGTGTTAATGTCACCGCGGGCGGTGAGCGGAAAGCGGCCGCTGGCCCGCAGGAACTTGCTTTGCGCTTCGGCAGCGTGCTTAGCCTCCTGATATTCCTCCCAGAGGGCAAGATTGGTGGCTGGCAGGGCCTTGATGAACCGCCAGCGCTCCGCCCTATTGAGGGCATTGGCAATCTTCGGGTCCCGGGTGGCAAAAAATTCTTCTTCCTGGAGCTTGATGCGCTCCCAAGGCGGATTGCAGAGCACCACGTCAAAGCCGCCTTTGGCAAACACCTCGGGAAACTCCAAGGGCCAGTGGAAGAAGCGGTGGTTTTGCGCCAGGTGCCAGGCCTCGGCAATAAGTCGGGGGTCCTCACGGCCGGCGAGAAAGGCCTCTAGATCCCCGCTAAGAGGAACGTGAGCAACGTCTTGGTCCAGCCGGGCAAAGAAGGCGGCGGTCCAGAGGTGGCAGGCGGTTAGTTGGCGCCAAAGAGGGGAACCTTCCTGGCGCGTTTTCTGATAGGCTTTGGTTTTCTGCCGTACCACCTCGGGCGTGTCGTCCGGGAGGTCCAGCACCGGTGCCGTTTCCTTCAGGAGGGACGCTGGATTGGCCAGTGCGGGAAAACGCAGCCTCAGCCTCATCTGGCCGGAGCGGTCTTCCCTGTTTCTTCTGACCAGGAAGCGCGCCACGGCCCTATCGTCGCCTTCCACGGGGGCATAAGCCTCATCCGGGATGCCCTTTTCCAGCACGGCCAGGTCGAAGACCCCCACTAGTGAATCGCCGCAGCGGATGCGGTGATCGAGGAAAGTGAGGGGCTTTCCGGGCAGGTGCCCTTCAATCCATAAGGCCACCTTGCAGAGCTCCACGGCCATCGGGTTTTTGTCCACACCATAGAGGCTATGGGTGATGACCTCCCGCACCGCCTCCCGTACTTCCTTCGGCGAAGGTTCGTCGGCTCCGCTGCGCAGGCGGGCCAGCTCCAGGCCCAGACGCCTGGCCGCTGCGAGAAGAAAATGGCCCGAGCCGCAGGCAGGGTCGCATACTTTTAGGGAAAGTATGGCCCCCTCCTTTTCTTCCCGGGTGTTCTTGCCGGCCAGCTTATCGTGCAGAACCGGAACCAGCGCGCTGGCCACCAACTCTTCTACCAGGGCGCGCGGGGTATAGTAGGAGCCGGTGGATTTGCGATCCGTGCCGGCCAGGAGGCTAAACGCCACCTCGGAGCCGGAGGCTTTAAGGTCCGGGTGGTAGTCCAGCAAGCTTTCATAAACGCTGCCGAGTTCTTCCACATCCAGAGCGGCGTAGTTAACCCGCCGCCAGGGAGCGCGCTCGTTTTCCTGGTACATGGAGAGATACCAGAAGGCCTCCAGGAAGGCCCGGTTGGTAATGAGCAGTTCGTTGAGGTCGTCAGTGGCCTGAGGGTCGAAGAGCGGGCCGTTGAGCGGGGGCAAGCCCAGCTTGAGCCCCGAACTTTCGTCGCTTAAAAGGCGGAAGGTGACCTTGGCAGCCTCCCAGAGGTCGGTGTGGTGGTTCCAGGCCCGGCGGTTCTCGCAAAGGTCCCGTAGCCGGCTGACGCTGTAGTGCTGGCGGTAAACGGGGTTGGCGGTGAGGAGCTCACGCTCCTTGGCCACCAAAAGGAACAGGAAGCGGTAAATAAGGCGCAGAAGCTCTTGATAGTACTTTGCCGCGTCCAGCCGGCCGGTGCGGACCTTTTCCCGCAGGGCTTCGTTGGCAGGATGCTCAAGAAAGGCCTGCCCGAGGATGGTAATGGCTTTCTCCACGCCGTCCCGCAAGCGGTCGCGCACCCGATTGCCCTGCTCAATGGTTTCCTGGTAGTAGCGTTCAAGCCAGCACCGCTCTGCCCTCTCCTGTGGCAGGCGGGAGCGGTGGGCCAGGCGGTAAAAGAGGGAAAAGTCGGCAAAGTTCTTGCCGCCAAACATCTCCCGCAGGTCGAACTCTATGTAAGTGGGCCGGCTGAGTCGCTCGGTCTGGCGCAGGAGCCGCAAGACGAAGCCGTTGGTTACTACTCCCCAAAGGCACTCGCTGCGGTTCAGATACTCCTGCACCAGGGAGTGGGGGGCAAGCCGGGGCCGGCCAGTCTCGGAGCGGCGGTCCAGGGGCTGCCGGCAACCCACGATGTGGACCGGCGGCGCTCCTTCGCCCTGGCCGGCGCGGTGAGAGATGGCATAGGTTTTTCCCTCGATTTCGGCTGCCCGGGGGGTAGAGACCAGCTCATAGCCAAGCAGGCTTAGAAGCGGTGACACCCACTGATAGCGGGTTTCGCTGGTGGCAGCATCAGTTTCCTGCAGGCGCTCCAAGCGGTGCTGGAAGGCCTCCCAGTGCTCAAGGGCCTCCTGCCAGGCGGAGGCAATCTCGTTTTCCAGGCGAGCACTCAGGCCGAAGTCGGCAGCAGTCTGGCCGGGTGCGGTGCCGTCGTAGATGCGGTCGAGAAGATCGGCGGCAATCAGCCCGCCTTCGATCCTTAAGCAGGGAAAGCGCACTTTACCTCACCACCCCTTGCGGCACGGGAAGTAGCACTAAAACCCCCAGTAGATCCGGGGGGAACTGCGGCCGTACCGCCAGGCCCCGGCGGACCAGTCCCGCCGCTACCCGCACCCGGCGGTGGGCCTCCAGCACACGCCGCGCTCGCGCCTCGGCCCGTTCTTTGAGGTACGGCAGTAGAACCTCCCACCAGTCGAAGACCTCGCTCAATACCTCCCGGCGCTCCTCCTGACTCACCGGCGCGTCGGGGCTAGCGGTAAGCAAGAGCCGGCGCGCTTCCTCTTCGGGCAGGAAGGCCAGGCGCCCAGGAGGGTATCCCTGTAGAGCGATCACGGCCACCTCTTCGGCCAGAAGCGGCGGGCGGTCGGGCTGCTCCAGAAGGTGGCGCAGGCGGAGCAGCAGGAGCACGGTGCGACGCTCCACCTGGGCGGTGCGCACCACCCCGCAGCGGGCCCCCGCCTGGCTGGCACCCGACAGGGCGCTTTCCAGGAGCCATTGGGCCAGGGCGCCGACAAAGGGGTGATTTCTCCCCAGCCATTCTGCGCCTTTGGGCGGCGGGCAGGCAAAGGAAACGCGCCAGGGGTTAGCTGGCAGGGCCTCATTCACCAGGGAAGGTAGCCTGTTCCCCGGGGGTGCGGAAAGAAGATAACTGCCGTCGCGAGCGGCCTCCACACCCAAGCCCAGGCGCTGGCAAGCGTTGAGAACGAATCGACGCACCGCTTCCGGATCGCCCAGCACCTCGTCGGTTTCGGCCAGCTCCTGCTTCACCTCGTCGAGCTTGATGGCTCCCTGGGCGAAGCGACTGCGGCTTTCTTTTTCCCGTCCGGCGGCCTCGTCCCAGCGGCGGTGGAAGTCCCGGACGGTATCGTCGTCAAACAGTCTCAGCTGTTCCCAGCGTGAGGTGGTCTCCTCCACCCGGGTCATCACCGCCTTAAAGACCGCTTCCAGTACGGATTCACTGTCCGCAGGCACGGGAACGGCCACGCCAAGGCTCCTCCTGATTTCCTCTGCCTTGCGCAGGAGCACTTCCAGCACGGCGCCGTCCACTGGATTGTCGCGGCCGTAAAAGCACACGGCGCGCACCTTTGGCACCTGCTGACCAAAACGGTCCACGCGGCCTTCGCGCTGCTCCAGGCGGTTGGGATTCCAGGGCAGATCGTAGTGGAGCACCGCCGTGAAGTGCTCTTGGAGGTTGATGCCTTCACTTAAGCAGTCGGTGGCCACCAGGACCCGCGGGGATTTTCTGGCAAGCTCTTCCACCTTGAGGCTGCGATCCTCTTCCGGCAGGTCGCCGGTAACCGCTTCTACCGCCAGGCCCGGGAAGGTAGGAGCAAGGCGCCGGAAAAGCTCAGCGGCCACGTACTTAGCAGTCGCGATGTAGCGACACCAGATAATGGGCGCATATCCTTCTCGCAAAAGCCGGGCCACAATCTCGGCGCAGCGCACCACCTTGGTGTCGGTACCACTGGCCATGAGTTCTTCGGCCAGGCGGGCAAACTGGCGCAGCCGGCGGCGGCCGATTTCGGGAAGCTGGACCTCGCCCTGCTCCACCACGCGGGAGGGCTCAACGTCCAAAGGCTCCTCATCCGTTGGGTCGTAGACCAGGGGGGCGTAGAGAGCATCGTCGGTGTCCTCAGGCCCCACCTCCGCCCCGGCCTTCTTGGTGAGGGCGGCCACGGCTGCCGCGGGGCTAGACATCACGCAGCGCAAGATGGAGAGGGCGGCCCAGTAGCGGATGCGCCGGCGCCAGCCAGAGAGGGTTTCGCCGGTGCGTACCAGTTCGCGGCTGAACCTGTACACTTGATCGAAAAGGTTCCGGTAGGCCGGGGAAAGGTCGTAGGTTTCCTCAACGTTTTCACGCTCGGGAAAGGAAGTCACCTCGTCCAGCCACTTGACTATGTCCGGGCGGCGTCGCTGCACAAAATGGCGGGCTAGTTCTTTGCGCTCCTCTTCGGCGAGGCGCCGGAAGTTTAGGTTGGCAAAAGAAGGCTTTAAGAGAGCCAGGAGCGAGACGAAAGATGCCTCGATGCCACTGTGGGGGGTGGCAGTGAGAAGCACTAGGTGCCGCTTTTCGTCGGCCGCCAGACGCCGCAAGAGTTCGTGCCGCTGCTGCTGGGCTCTTGAAGCCGTGCCCGGCTGGGCAGCACCGTGAGCTTCGTCCACAATGACCAGTTCGGGGCAGTGGGTCAGGAACTCCGGGCGGTGCCGGTCCGATTTGACGTAATCAATGCTGACCACCAGATGAGGATAATACTTAAAAATGCTGGGCTCGCCGGGAGGCAGGGAGCGCTCCAGGCGGCTTACCGTGCCGGAGCGGACCACCACGGCCTCAAGGTGAAATTTTTCCGCCAGCTCCTTTCGCCACTGGTTACAGAGGTATGGCGGGCAGAGGACGCAAAAACGGCGGACCTCCCCGCGGTCGAGAAGTTCCCGGGCGATGAGCAGGGCCTCTATGGTCTTGCCCACGCCCACGTCGTCGGCAATCAGGATCCGCCCCGGGTTAAGCTTCAGAGCCATGAGCAACGGCACTAGCTGGTAGGCCCGGGGCCGCACCGAAATGCGGGCCAGGGAGCGCAAGGGCCCTGCACCGTCGCGCAAGGTGAGCCGGGCGGCGTCCCACAGGAGCCTGGTGGCTACCGCGTCTCCGACGTTCTCCGGCGTGGGCAGGGGAAAGGTGGCGGGCTCCAGCCGCTCCAGACCAGCTTTCACCAGAGGGAGGTAGATGCCGCAAATTTCGCCTTCATCTCCGGCCAGCGGCCGCAAATAGACCACCTCCGGCTCCCTGGGCGGCAGCACCACCCATTCGCGGCCGCGGCAGCGTACAATGCTTCCCACCGCCGGTTGCGCGCTCATCTGCCTCTCCTCCCCTCGCCGAAAATGTCCGGATAGGTTTGGACCTGTTCCTCAAGGTCCCGGTCGTAGCTAATGACCACCACCCGGTAGCCGAAGTCCCGAAGTTCGGCCCGGGTTGTAGTATCCTGCTGCCTCTGGGCGGGTTCGTCGTGTACCGCGCCGTCGCAGAAGACGCAGACGTTGGGCTCGTAGAAGAAGTCGGGAATGCATGGGTAGTTGACCAGGGGTTTCTGCGCCTCGTCTGGCAGCCGCCGGCCGGTATGATAGAGCAGGTCAATAAGGCGCCGCTCCAGCTCTGAACGCGAATCCGTAAGGGAGCGCAGCCAGCGGTAGTGTTCCTCGCGGTTGCGGCCGCCTTTTACCGGCTCGGTGCGGGCGCAGCTCAGCCGCACCAACGCCTCGCGGACCAGACGCCGGTCCAGCCGCCCGTGATCGAGCTGGTTGGAGTAGGAAAGAAGGCAGCGGTAACAGGCTCGGGAGCAAGTTCTTTCCTCTTCGCCGGGCGTGAAGTGGCAGCGTTCCAGGGCCGCCCGTGCCACCATAGCCAAAGCGTCCGGGCCCTGCACCAACTGGCGCAACACCCCCACACCCCCTTCGGCAGCTTCCCAGTAGAGGATGCCGCGGAATGTGCCCTCACCAATGCGCTCGGAGGCCAGTTCCGTTTCTTCCACCTGGAACACCGTTTCCATACCCCGCTGCAGGGCGTACTGCAGGGTGGTCAGGAAATCTTCGTTTCCCTGCCAGGCGGGATCGAGGGGATAAACTAGCAGCAGGTTCTCGGTGTTTTTAACCACCAGGCGTACTACCTCCCGCGCGGCAGGAGCTTCAACCGGCCACTCTTCCGGTTCATCGTCTTCAGGAACGCTCCGCCAAATATCGCCGGTGTTGGGGTCTACAATAAAGTGTTCGCTCTCCGGACGGTGTCGCCACCCGTGGTTAAGGCGATAGAGGGTGGCTGACGGACCGTAGACCAAGCGCAGGAGGGGGTTATCGAGCTCATCGTAGGCCACGGCGCTTAGGCGCTGCTCCTGGCCCCCAGCAGCCCGGGCGAAACGGAAGTGGGTAGTCAATCGGTAACCGCGCCGCACCCGCTCTTCTTCCTCGCAGGTGATGCGTTCCCGCCGACGAGTCCGCACGCCCGGCATGTCCAGTACCACCGCCACCTCGCTGGTATCGGCGTCCAAGCGAGCGCCGCAATGGCTGCAAAGGTCGCAAGTAGCGTCGTTATGGAAATAGCCGCACACCTTGCAAAGCTTGACCGTACTAATCCGTTGGGAGAGACCTCCCGGAGGGGTGATGAATCTTCTCACCTCGTATTTGGCACCATTATGGTAGATGATGTTATAGGGCCCGAACTCGCGCAGGGCGAGAAAGCGTGGCCGGGCGATGTACTCTCCTTCGCCCCGGGGTACGTAGGCCCGCAACGGTAGCCGGGGGAAATTGTAGCCGGGCAAAAAGCCTTCGCTGGCCAGATAACGGTAGGGGTAGAAGTCCGATTCTTCAGCTCTGGTCTCGTTAATAAGGAGGTTGCGCTGCCGGTTTGCCTCATCCATAAGGCGGCGAGCTTCTTCTTGGTCCTCACGCCGGCGGGAGCGGTAGAAAATCTGTTGGGCGTTCACAAGTTGCGTCATGGCCGCACGGTAAAGTTCGCGCCAGCGCTCGAAAGCAGCGTTGAAGGCGCGAGGTGCGTTACAGAGGAGGTTTTCAAACCATTCCTCGGTGTACCAACCGCTGTCGGTTAGATCCTGCCCGCAGGCGGCCAGGATCTCCCGCGCTTCCTTTAAGCATTCGGACAGCCGCGGCTCGTCAAGCTCTATCTGGGCCAGCACTTCTTTTTTGAGCGGCAGCTCCGGCAAGAGGTCCGTCTCAATTACGTCGGCAATGGAGCTACCAAGGGAAAGGCCGGTCTTGGCCAGCCATACAGCATATACGTGGGCACGCACTAGGTCTTCGTTTCCTAGGTCAAGCTTGGGGCTGCGCACCGCTCCCGCCACCATAGCCCCCCGGTGGCGGAAGAAGTATTGGTCGTGGGCGCTGCGGGCTGCGCAGTAGGTCAGCACCAGAGCCGGATCGCCACGGCGGCCCGCCCGGCCGCTGCGCTGGGCGTAGTTGGCCGGCGTGGGGGGCACGTTGCGCAAGTGTACCACCCTAAGATCCGCGATGTCGATGCCGAGCTCCATCGTGGGCGAGCAAAAGAGGCACTTGAGGTCCCCTTGCTTGAAGCGCCCCTCGCGCTCCTGCCGCTCCTCGTAGGAGATCTGTGCCGTATGCTCCCGACCCTCGATACCGGCGAGATAGCGGGCGGCATGGCGGTAAAAGTCGCGGAAGAAAGCATTTACCTGGCGCTGAACCTCGACGTAGGCTGGGCTTTCTACGCGGCGGCTGTGCACCGGGTCCGGCGGGGGCGGGGTACCGTCACCCAGCCGCCACATGAGGCAGCCGGCCTCAAGCTGGACGTACTCTTCGTTTTTTTCCTGGGATTTTGTGAGAAGCCCATGGAAGCAAAGGATGTTCACTAGCTGCTGAAGAAACTCCCAGTAGGCTTCCGGTGATAGGCTGATTTCCCGCCGCAGGAATCGGCCGATGCGGCTTTTCTCGCTTAAGCTACGCTTCTGAAGCCTTAGGTCCGGCGTGCCGGATAGCACGAACTTGGCTGCAGGCCGAAACCAGTCCTCCTCCTCCCACCACTTTTCATTTATGTCCTGGTCCACCCTCCGCCGCAGCTGCTGCTGTTCGGTTTCGGAGAGGATCCGGGCGTTAATGGCAAGGTGCCGCCGGAAGTAGTCGAGGAAGGTCTTAACTAGCTGGTAGCGTTTTTCAGCGGGAAGCGAAGCCATGACCGGACAGGATTGCCAGCGAGCCTCGTTTTGGCAAAGCTCGGCCAGACCCAGGTAATCCACCACCAGAAGGCCGCATTGCTCAAGATTGGGTTGTACAATGCGCCAGGTGCGCTGCAAATCCTCGTAAAGCCGGTATTCAATAAAATCTCGGAAGGTCCGCCACATGCGGCGGCCCATAGGACTTTCGGGGTCGAGTTCCCGGTTTTTGGCTACGTCAGCCACGCTAAGCCCCAAAGCGGCCACCACTTCTTCAGTGATGTTTTCAGGCTCCAGTTCACCCTTGCTTTCTAAGGCACGGTAAAGGGCAGCCCGCAGGAGCGAGAAGCGCACGAAGTCGTTAAAATGGCCAGCTTGCAGCGAGGCGTCCTGGCGGTTATCGGTGAAGCTCAGCACCTTACGCTGTTCTTCTTTAATGCCATATTGGGCGGCGTGTAGTAAAGCCGACACACTTAGTACGGTAGTGGCGCTGCTGCGGCCTTCGCTGGAGAGCCGGCCCAATTTGCGGAACTCCCGATCCCGGCCACTATATACTTCGCCGCAGGCGAGGCAAAGCCGGAAGGGTTTGGGCTGGAAAAAGGCGCGAACCGCGCCGTAAGAACCTTCATCGGCCAGCGTGCCGTCGGGCTTTACCCATACCTCGCGTGGAACCCCGTGGCGGTAGTGGCTTTTCACGCGTCCCCGCTCGTCCAGCCATTCGGGGGGCAAATGCTCGGCGTCTGGCGCCCAGTCACCCACCTCGTCCGCCAGAACCAGGTAGCCTGGGCTAACCTCCGCCTCCGAGGCAAAAAACTCTCCATCGGGCTCGCGGGGTAGGAAAAGGCCTTTTTCCTCAGCCAGCCACACATCGTAATACGCCTGGCCGCACTGGCGGCAAAACTCTAGGGGAAAAAGAATTCGCTTTTCTTCGCCTTCAGGGGCGTAGTACTGGCCCTCCAAAGTAAGATAGCGTACAGCTGGCGGCTCCAAAGTGGCGTAGACTGCCTGGCCCTGGCAGACAAACTGGTGTAGTTTTAGGGCAAAAAGAGGGTTGTCGCCGTCAACCTTCCGGGTGGTGCCGCGCAAAAGGGCGGCACGGAGGGTCTCGCGGCAGCGGGCCTCCTCCAGCCCGGTGTCTTCGGCCAGCCTGCGGGCCGCCTCGGAGAGGGTGACGGGCGGGCAGCGCTCGCTCATGCCATCCGGTGCCGTGCGGAAACCCAGGTTACGCTCTATCCACCAGGTCAAAGGATAGGTTTTGAATTCTTCTACCGTCTCGGGCAGCGGCTGGGAAAGGGCTTGTCGCAGCGCCTGAGCATCTACCTTCTCCAGCTCCGCCAGAGGACGAAAACGTTCTTCAATGACATTTTCCGCCGGCACAACTACGCCGAAAATCTTGCTCGCAAAGTCGGCCACGGCTTGGCGGCGCTCGCCGGCACCTATTTCTTTACCACTGACCATTGTGGCACTGGTACCGATGCAGATCAGGTCCGGGTTGCCACAACGCTGGCGCAGGCGCCGGATCAAAAGGGCTACGTCGGCACCCTGCCGGCCGCGGTAGGTATGTAGCTCGTCGAAGACCAGGAACTCTATGCCGGCCACGGCCCGGTCCACGAAGAGCCGCTCCCGGGGTCGGACGAGGATCAGCTCGAGCATCATGTAGTTGGTGAGCAGGATGTGAGGCGGAGCTTGGAGGATCTCACTGCGTTTGGTGTCATCTTCCTGGCCAGTATACTTAGCAAAGCGCACTGGGAGCGGTTGCCTGGTACGGCGTTCGTAGCGTTCGGCCAACTCCTTCAGGGAGTTGAACTGGGAGTTTACCAGGGCGTTCATGGGGTAGACAATGATGGCTCGCACCCGCGCCTGGCTCGGGTCGCTGCGAAGCACCGCGTTAAAGATGGGAATAAAATAGGTCAGAGTCTTGCCTGACCCGGTGCCGCTGGTGACTACAAAAGGTTGGCGTTTAAGAGCGCACTCGATAGCGGCTTGCTGGTGACAGTAAAGGGCAAAGGGGTGGCCACTATCGTCGCAGAAAATGTCGGCACAGGCCGGGTGAAGCTTGCCCTGCCGACAAAGCTCGTCCACCGACGCTCCTAGCGCATAAGGTGGGTTAAGCTGGATAAGGGCTTCCGGCCACAGGGCCTCATTAGCGAACAATTCTTGCTCTACTAATTGGCGTATCCGCTCATCGTCCAGCTTAAAAAAGCTGCGCACGTAGTTCTGGTAGTCAGCCAATACGGTTGAGGCATACTCGAAAATGCTCATGCCATCCCCTCCCTAACTTTACACTCCGGCAGCCGGGCTGGCATATGCGATTCCGCCACAATACTTGGCAGGGAACACCCCCAGCAGCTACCCGGAACAGCACAGCCCTCAGTCCATTTCCTAATCCCCTTTTCCTGTAAACCCCACTGTCGGCCCCTGCTTACACCACCAGCCGGGGTTGAGCCGATGATCTGAACTACTTAGGCCAGCAACTTGTCTAGATTGACCCCTTCCGCTCCTGCTCTGGCAAGGCTTTATGCACGATAACCGCTATAACCCCTCCCGCCAGGGCCGTAAGCAATTGGGGGATCTGGAAAGCATGGGCCAGTTTGGGAGGCAAGACCAGGATAAATTTCAGCGCTAACACGAAGACCCCATACTTGCATACTGCGGCGGCAATGACGCCGACCCACGGATTAAAACTTGCCAGCAGGCCGAAGACTATCACCAGCGTAGCGTTGGCCGCCATTATGAACGGCGTTACGGGCTGGGCGAGCGGGGGCATGATGCCCCGCATGAGGGCGACCCACGGCGTCAGGGCGCCTATGACGACTCCGCCTCCCATACCTACGGTGAAAGTCGCCAAAAACAGCATCGCGTTTACCAGCGGGCCTGTACCGGCTGCGGCAGCCCGACCGTCTAAACTGCGACCGTCAAGACCAGAAGCAGGGCAGTCGTAGTCAGAAACCTGGTATTTCGCCGCATGACTTACCTCGCATCCTCAGTTTTTCCAGTAGCGTCCCTTTCCCGCTGAACGCTTGCAGCAGCGCTTCTACATCATTCCTCCTGTACCGCTTCTGGCCTGTAGGAAGGCGGACGGGAACCAGCACGCCCCTTTGCTCCCAGTTCCACAGGGTGCGGGTGGTGACCCGGAAGATGCTGGCCACCTCGCGCGGCAGCAGGAGTTCGTCGTGGCCGGTGGGCACGGTTCATCCCTCCTACAGCGCTTTTATTCTACAGGTTTCTGCCTTTTTCCTTCCTGGGGAGGAAAATTTTGAGCGTAAAAGCAAAAGGCAACCCATCAAGGCAATGTCTCTTGCCTTGATGCAGGTCCCCTTCATGCGCCGGGGATGCCGCTGATAACGTCGGGCTAAGACGGGGAAAAACGCTCAAGGCAACGCGGAAGGCCTCCGGCAAGACCTGCCTTCCACTACAGGACGACGGAGGCAAAATGCTTCGGCCTATAATACTTGATAAATATTTCGCATTCTTACCTTTAACAGCGGTGGAATAAAAATCTGAAGAAAAATTGGGTTAAACGCATATTTTCTTAAGGTAGCCCCTGTCGTTTGGCGCAAGCGGCCGATTTTTGTCGAAGGAATAAAATTATTTTCCGGGCATAAATGACCCTTCAGAACGCCAGCAATCGGTTTTAAAAAGGGTTATACAGGGGTTGATATTTCCTGGAAAACTCCTGGGAAGACGAGGGCAAAATTGCCGGCAAAGGGCCGCGCGGCTCCGGCAAATAAAAAACCGCTTAAAAATAAGACCCGCTTCGGCGGATAAGGCGGGTTTTTGCTCCCGCATGGGGGTTAACTTGACGGTGAAAGTCTGCTACAGATGAGGCAGCGGCGGCCAGTTAGCTAGCAAGGGTTTACATAACAAGAAAGGGTCCGGATAATGCCGGAGGTTTGTAGCAGGTAAAGCCCTGGCTCGATGAACAAAAGCCTCATAACAGGGCTAAGCCGTGTTACTCATGGTGGAAACGGGAGATAGAATGGGGGTGATGTTATCGCTTTCAAACATGGCCTTAGTTATGATACAATACCTTTAGGGGATGAGTACGAATGGCTAACTACTTTAGAAAAGGCCTTATAATTTTATTTCTTCTGTCGTTTTGCCTATCGCTGTTGTCTATAGCCTTCGCGGACACCTCCGGTGCCCGTCAGGTGGTGTACTTGTTGCGGGTGGAAGGCCCAATCGTGCCGGTAGTAGCGGATTATGTGGAGGAAGGGATACGGACGGCTGAAGAGAAAGGGGCTTGTTGTGTACTCCTGGAACTTAGCACTCCCGGCGGACTGTACGGCACCACGCAAGAGATAGTAGAGAGCATATTAAACTCCAGAGTACCTGTGATAATATATGTTTCGCCGGCGGGAGCCTGGGCTGGTTCAGCAGGTACTTTTATCACCATCTCCGCCCATGTGGCAGCTATGGCGCCGGGCAGCAGGATAGGGGCTGCCCACCCTGTGTCCGTCGGTGAGGAGGGTAATCTGTCAGACGTGCAGAAACAGAAGATTACCCAGGATGCGGCGGCCTGGGTGCGGAGCATTGCCCAGATGCGGGGTCGCGACCCATTACAGGCGGAGATGGCGGTGCTTGAGAGCAAGTCCTTTAGCGATGGCGAGGCTTTGAAGGCTAAACTGATAGACTTGGTGGCTGCTAACAAGGAGGAGCTTTTGCAGCAGCTTCATGGAAAGAAAGTTACTTTGATAGATGGAAGGAATGTCGAGCTTCAGCTAGCAGGTGTGCCGGTTAAACTCGTATCTATGAGCCCGGTTCAACGCCTGCTTTTTAAAATAAGTGAACCCAATCTTGCCTACCTCCTTATGACGGTTGGCAGCTTGGGGTTACTGATGGAACTATACCACCCGGGGGCTATTTTTCCAGGGGTGGCTGGCGGCATAAGCTTGTTGCTAGGGCTTTACGCTTTGGGTAGCCTGGATGCGCAGTTCGACGGGGTGCTCCTCATGCTTTTGGGCCTGTGCCTGCTGGCGGCGGAGGCTTTTGTAGTGAGCCACGGCCTGCTGGCTGGTGGAGGATTGGTTTCGTTTATCCTGGGGTCCCTCATGCTTTTTAGCAGCGGGCCGCCGGCCCTGCAGCTTAGCCTCAGCCTGGTGGGAATGACGGCCTTCAGCCTGGCCGTATTTGTGGCCTTTCTCCTGGGGGCCGTGTTCAAAGCCCAGCGGCGCCGTGTAGTTACAGGCCAGGAAAGCCTCCAGGGGGCCATTGGGGTAGCATTAACCGACCTCAAGCCGGAAGGAATAATTAGAGTGGAAGGGGAGAGGTGGAAAGCGGAAAGCCTAGAACCGTTGGAAGCGGGCCAAAAAGTGGTAATAATAAGCATAGAAGGATTGAAATTAAAGGTGAAGAGAGTGTAAAGCTTACAGAAAGGTAGGGTGTAGCTATGGAGAATTTTATTTCCCTCATTGCTCTGGTCATAATTATAATCAGCCTTGTTTCCTCATCCATCCGGGTGGTACAGGAATATGAAAGGGGGGTTATTTTCCGCCTGGGCCGTTATGTAGGGGTGAGGGGGCCCGGTCTTTTCTTCTTGATACCCTTTATCGAGCGCATGCAGAAGGTGGACCTGCGGACCGTGACCATGGATGTGCCAGCCCAGGAGGCCATAACCAAGGATAACGTCACGGTAAAGGTAAATGCGGTAGCGTATTTTCGGGTAATTGAACCGGCCAACGCCGTGATCAAGGTCCTGGATCATGTTCGCGCTACTTCCCAGCTAGCCCAGACAACATTACGGAGCGTCCTGGGGCAGTCAGACCTGGACGAACTTCTAGCTCACTGGGAACAGATCAACCAGCGCCTGCAGCAGATCATAGATGAAGGAACGGAGCCTTGGGGAGTAAAGGTGAGCCTTGTAGAGATACGTGATGTGGAGTTACCCCAGAGTATGCAACGGGCTATGGCAGCCCAGGCTGAGGCGGAAAGGGAACGGCGGGCGAAGATCATCCACGCAGACGGGGAATTCCAGGCGGCTACAAAGCTAGCCGAAGCGGCCCGGATTATTTCTGCTCAACCGGCTTCTCTCCAGCTGCGGTATCTGCAGACTCTGACGGAGATTGCTTCCGATAAGAGTAATGTTCTGGTGTTCCCGGTGCCTATAGATTTGTTGTAACTACTCAGCCACCCCAAGAAATTAAAAAATGATGCTGGACTCGGCGCTGCTTTTCATGTAGAATGGAACCA
>NZ_JAXGFQ010000037.1:0-23804 GCF_051020825.1 Moorella naiadis (nom. illeg.) | reverse complement strand
ACGATCCTTCTCATCGGCATCGACCAGCGCGTACCCAACGAGCCCTCCCGGTCGGATACCATTATGCTGGCTACCCTGGACCCGGAAAAACCCGGGGTCGACATTCTCTCCATTCCCCGGGACAGCCGGGTGCAGATCCCCGGCCACGGTTATGATAAGATTAACGCCGCCCATGCCTACGGCGGTCCCCAGCTCCTGCTGGACACCATTAATGACCTGCTGGGCACCCACGTCGACAAGTACGTGGAAGTCAACTTCCAGGACTTTAAGCAGATCATCGACATCCTGGGCGGGGTGGACATCGACGTTGATAAACGCATGTACTATCCGGAGGAGAACATCAACCTCCAACCGGGATTCCAGCACTTGAACGGCTACGACGCCCTGGCCTACGTCCGTTATCGCTACGACCCCGAAGGGGATATCACCAGGGTCGGCCGGCAGCAGAAATTTATGAAGGCCATTATTGCTCAAACCATGAAATTGAGCACGATCCCCAAAATACCCAGACTGGTTGCGGAGATCAGTAAGGACGTTAAAACCAACTTGAGTGTTCAGGAAATGCTTTCCCTGGCCCTGAGCATGAAGAATCTGAATGGCAGCGACGTGCATACTTACATGATCCCCGGTGAAGGGAAGTATGTAGGCGGCATCAGCTACTATATTATCGACCGGCAGAAGCTGCCCGGTGTCCTGGCGTCCATCCCCAACTTGCGCTAAAAACCATCAGGCCGGAGGTAAGGGGCTGCCGGCAACCCCGCACCGCCGGTATACTTTCCGGTGGCCTTATGTAAGGCGTGCCGATTATTTCTTTAAACCAGAGGTTTAAATTTTATGTCAAGTAGCCATATCCTGGGAAACCGGGTCGACGCCCTCACCCTGGCGGCTGCCGTCGCCAGGGTGGGCGATTTTATCGCCTCCGGTTCGCCCCACCACATTGTCACGATGAATGCCGAAATAGCCTACCTGGCCTACCGGGAGCCGCGGCTGCAGCAGATCATCAACAGCGCCGACCTGGTAACGGCCGACGGCTCCGGCATCCTCTGGGCGGCCCGGAGCCTGGGGACCCCCCTACCGGAGCGGGTAACGGGCATAGATCTCCTCCAGGCCCTGGCGGCCGAGGGCGCCCGGCGGGGGTGGCGTTTTTACCTTTACGGCGCCGCCCCCGGTGTGGCGGCGGCTGCGGCCGGGCGGCTGCAGCAGGAACACCCGGGCCTGATTATCGCCGGCAGCAGCCACGGTTACCTGGGCCCGGACGCCATGCCCATCCTGGTGGCCGAGATCCAGGCGGCCCGGCCCCACATCCTCCTGGTGGGCCTGGGCGCTCCCAAACAGGAGTACTGGATTGCCGCCCACCTGCAGGAGCTTCAGGTGCCGGTGGCCATGGGCGTGGGCGGCAGCTTCGACGTTCTGGCCGGCCGGGTGCAGCGGGCGCCGGCCTGGATGCAGCGCTTGAACCTGGAATGGCTCTACCGGGTTATCAGAGAACCGAAAAGGGTCAAAAGGACCCTGGCCCTGCCGAAGTTTATATTAGCTGTCAGGCAGGAAGCCCGGCGCCGTGACGGCGGCACCGGGAAGAAATAACCCCTGGCCACGTTGGCTGCAGGGAAATGGCCGGTACCGCCGGGCTGTTCTTTGCTGGTCCAACATGGCGCATATTAGGGTTATAACGCCCCCGGGGCTGGAGCCTGTACCACCAGCCCCGGACTCTACCTACATAAAAGGGAGAGGCATCATGGGGAAGAATTTACATAATGCCCGGAACACTACCCGGATTCTCATCTTCATCCTCCTGCTCTTAATTCCCATCCTGGCGGGCCGGCCGTCGGCCCCGGGGAGCAGGGGCTTTTTAAACGACCGCGCCGCCGACATCATCGGCGCCCGGCCCCTGGCGGCGCCGGGGCTGGTGGCCCCGGAGGGCCTCACCGGCAAGGGGGAGATCGTTGGGTTGGCCGACAGTGGCCTGGATGCCGGCAGCCTCAGCGACCTGCACCCGGATCTACAGAGCAATCCGGGCCGGATACCCCGGGTCGTCATGCTCCAGAGCTGGGCCGGCCGGGATAAACCGGACGACCCCATCGGCCACGGCACCCATCTGGCTGGGATCATCGCCGGCAGCGGCGCCGCCTCAAACGGCCAGTACCGGGGCATCGCCCCCGGGGCCAGCATCTACTTTCAGGGCCTGCTGAACCAGCAGGGCGAACTCACCCCGCCCGACGACCTGGCCCGCCTTTTCCGCCCCGCCTATGAGGCCGGGGTCCGCATCCACGTCGACGGTTGGGGCGGCGGCCCCAATGCCTATCGCGGCGCCACCGGCCAGATCGACGCCTTTGTCCGCCGCTATCCCGACTTCCTGCCTATCTTTGGCGCCGGCAACGGCGGTCCCGTCCAGGGCTCCTTGACAGCCGAGGCCAACAGCAAAAACGCCCTGGTGGTCGGCGCCAGCGAAACCCCCCGGCCGGCCTTTAGCCCCGACGCCAACGACGCCCACCGCCAGGCTGACTTCTCCAGCCGCGGCCCCGCCGGGGACGGGCGCTTAAAACCCGACCTCCTGGCGCCGGGTTCGGCCGTAGTCTCCACCCGTTCCCGCCTGGTGGGTTCCAACTTCCCCGCCAACCAGGAGTATACCGTTATGGGCGGTACCAGCCAGGCGGCTGCTGCGGCCGGCGGCGCCGCCGCCGTGTTACGCCAATACTTGAAGGCTAACGGCTTTGCCGATCCTTCGGCGGCCCTGCTGAAGGCTGCCCTGATAGGCGCCGCCTGGACCCCGGACGGGGGACCTACGGCCACCTTTCCCGGCATCCTGGACCTGGCCGGTACCATCCTCGCCCTGCAGGAAAAAACCATGACCCTGGTGGACGGCAGCCAGGGCCTGATCGAGGGGCAAGAAGCCACCTTTCAAGTCCGGGTGGTGAACGGTAGCGCCCCCTTCCGGGCCACCCTGGCCTGGACCGACCCGGCGCCGGCCCCCGGCGCTGCTGCCAGCCTGGTCAACGACCTGGACCTGACGGTGATTGCTCCCGACGGGAAGACATACCTGGGGAATGACTTCGCCGGCAGCGGCCAGCCCGATCGGGTTAACAACCTCGAAAAAGTTTACATAAAAAATCCGCCCCCCGGCACCTACACGGTCAAAGTACAGGCGGCAGCCATCAAAAAAGATGCTATAGGTGGCAGCAATACCCCCGCCCAGGATTTCGCCCTGGCCTACGGTCAGCCCCTGGACCGGGGGGTGGTGGCCGCGGTGGCGGCCGACGGCCGCATAACCCTGGCTGACGGCCGCGTCCTCTCCCCATCGCCGGGAAGCGTGAAAAACTGCGTCGACGGTGCCCTGGCCCCGGCCGACGCCGCCCATATCCTCCCCGGCGCCGACGCCTACATCGGTCCCGGCAGCCTGTACCTGGTGGGACGTCGCTGGCAGGCCGCCGGCGTCCAGGCTCTGACCACCAACCAGGGTCCCCTCTTGCTGGAGATTAACAGCGATACCCGTACCGGCGGCTATTATTTTAACCCTGCCGGTAGCGCCAGTCTCAACGGCCGGCCGGTGGGCATAACGGACCTTCCCCCCGGCTTTACCCTGGCCGCCACCCTTAACCCCGCGACAGCCACCCTGTGGCAGGTCCGGGCTGGCTACCAGGATAAAGACGGCTTCCTCGCCGGGGTGGATCTTGAGAAACAGGAGCTCAAGCTGGTCGGCCAGGATAAGCCCTATCCCCTTAACCCCCGCACTGCTGTAACCTTTGCCGACCGCCTGGTGGCGGCTACCCCGGCTGACCTGCCCTACGGCGCCGCCGGCCGGGCCGGCCCCACCACCCTGGTGCCCGGTATGGCCGTGCGCCTGATGCTTGACCCGGAGACAGGGCAGGTTGTCTATATCGCCGTCAAGCGGGAACTGGCCCTGGGCCGGGTAGCTAAGGTTAACAGCACCACCCTGGAGCTGGAAGGCGGCGGGACCTACGCCCTCTTCCCGGGGGCGCCGGTGCAGCGGGACGGCGCTACCGCCGGCCTGGCCGCCATCCAGCCCGGCGACTGGGTTATCCTGAACCTCATGCCCGGCAGCCGCCAGGTAATCACCCTGACGGCCTATAGCAGCGTCACCTACGGCCGCGTCCTCTATGTCAGCGGCGACCGGCGCAGCCTCTACCTTATGGATTACGCCAACCAGTTCCACATCTATAACCTGGACGACGCCACGGAGGTCTTTCGCTGGGGTTTGCCGGTAAGCGCCGCTACCTTAAGCCCGGGCGACTGGGTGCGCCTGACCACGGCGCCGGGGCAGGCTATAGCCCGGCGGGTGGACACCGTCACCCCCATGGCAGAGGTCAGTAAAAACCTGGCCGGGGTAGAAGCTTCCCAGGGGCTGTTGCGTACCGCCGACGGTAGCACCTACACCCTGAGCGACCGCACCCTGGTCACCCTGGGCGGCTACCGGGTGGCCGCCGCCGACCTGCCGGCCTGGTTACCCGTGACCCTCACCCTCCTGCCGGGCAGCGATCGGCCGGTCCTGGCCCGGGTGGCCGCCGACAGCTGGCCCGGCAGCCGCCCGCCGGAGCTGGTCGTCTCCGTCCTGCCCCGGCCGGACGGCGTCCTGCTGCAAGGGAGGACCACGGGCGACCGCCTGTATATAAACCATGGCGACGGCAGTCAGGAGGTCGTACCCCTGGCGCCCGGCGGCAGTTTCCAGCACCCGCTGGCCGCCGGTGAGAAGAGCGTCCTGCTGGTGGCCCTGGACCGGGCGACCAGCGGGGTGACGGGCAAGAGCCTGGAACTGGGCAACACCCAGGCAGAAGGTTTCTGGGATACCCGCGGCCACTGGGCGGAAAAGGATATCAACCAGATGGCCGCCCGGGGGCTCATCGCCGGCTACGAAGACGGCAGCTTCCGGCCCGACAACCCCGTCACCAGGGTGGAGTTGGTCGCCTTCCTGGTCCGCCTGGCCGGCTGGCCGGTAGCCGGCCAGGAACAGCCCGCCTTCACCGACGGGAACGCCATCCCCGCCTGGGCCCGGGCGACGGTAGCCGTAGCCCAGGAGCGCGGCCTGATTGCCGGCTACGCAGACGGCAGCTTCCGGCCGGACCGGCTGGTCAGCCGGGTGGAGGCGGCAGTTTTCTTCGTACGGTACCTGGTGATGACGGGCAAGCTGCCCGCCGGCAGCGCGCCAAGCCAATCTAACCCAACCAATCAGGGCGCTGTCACCGAAGCAGCTGTCACAGGTGCAGCAGCTCCCGATAACCAACCAGGCAGCAGTTTACCAGCCGGCCAGCAGCAGCCCCCCTTCAGCGACTGGGATACCATCCCCGCCTGGGGCCGTGAAGCCGTCGCCCGCGCCTACGCCGCCGGCCTCATGCGCGGCGAAGAACCGGGCATCTTCGCCCCCGACTACCCCCTCACTCGCGCCGAAGCCGCCGCCATCCTGGCGCGAGTGCAGTGAAAGGGCGTGATTTTCTATTTGCGACCATATACACTACAACTTGCTACCATTTCCAGGGAATGATATAATGATTTTACAAAATAGGCCGGGTAGGAGGGCATTAATTTGCGCCCGGAAGCATTTAATGAAAAAAACATAGCCGCTTTCTGCCGTGAACAGGGAATCTCCCTGGCCATCCTTTTTGGTTCCCGGGCCACCGGCCGGATACACGCCGGCAGCGACTGGGATCTGGCCGTATGGGTAGAGGATGAACGAATTTTGGAGAGCAGCCTTGTCGCTGCGGGGCGAAAACGCAAACTCATTCGTAGCTGGTGCAATTACCTGCAAACAGGTAACCTGGACTTGGTGATCCTTAATCGGGCCACAGCATTAATAAAGTTTGAAGTCGCCCGTAATGGCAAATTGTTATACGAAAAAGAATCGGGCCTCTTCGCTTCATTTTGTTCCCGAGCTTTAAGAGAACATAACGACGCCCGGCTGTTTTATCAGGCCACCAGGGAATATATCCACCGGGTTGCTGAGGAGTGGCGGGAATGGTAAACCCACTGGTAGTGAGCAGGAAGCTGCAAAAACTAAAACAATATCTTGCCGAGCTGGAAACAATGCGTGATATTTCCCTCGAAGACTACCTGCAGGATTTTCGGTATCAGCGCATCGTTGAACGTTTGCTCCAGCTTATTGTCGATGTAGCAGTAGATATTAATACCCATGCTGTTGTCGATGCCGGCAACCCGCCGCCGGCGGATGCCTTCAGCTCATTTGAGGAAGCAGCAAAAATAGGCTTAATTTCATCCTCCTTAGCTAGGAGGCTCGCGCCTTCCACCGGTGAGCGCAATGTCATCATTCACGAATACGAAGCTATCGATAATACCATTGTTTATGGCAGTATCGACGAAGCCTTGAAGGGCTACCGGCGCTACCTTTCCCAGGTGGAGAGGTATTTACAAAGTCATAGTGACCAATAGGTATTTAAAACAAGGGACCCCGCGAGGTCCCTTACTTCGTCTCCAGCCAGAGGATAATCGTCTGCTGTTTCGTTTCCTGCTCCCAGGTACTGAGCTGCCGTTCCAGGGCTTGCGCCTCTCCCTGGAGCTTTTCCTTTGCCGCCGGGTCGCTGGCGGCGTTCACCTGGGCGACCTTGGCCTGGTACTGGTCCAGGGTGGCGCTGAACTGCTGCGTCAGGTCCTGGGTGCTGGTATTCCGGTACGTTACCTGGCCCAAACCCGCCAGGCCCGCCAGGAGGCTCGCCGCTCGGTTTTCCGGTAGAGTAAACTGGCAGATAAAGCGTTTCTCCCCGCCGTTGTCCTGGTCGGCGATGATCTGCACCCCGGCGCCGCTGCTGCCGGCCAGGCCCAGGGCCTGCGACCGGGCGGCGGCTATATCGGCCACGCTGACCTTCAGCATGGTGCTGGTAACCTGGCGCCCGGTGCTCAAGAAGCTCCGGGCCGGATAGGGTTCGTTGGCGGCCACCCGGGTGGGCTGCCGGTTGCCGCTGTTGCCAGGCTGCTCCCCGGTGGCACCGGGGGTATTATTCGTGTTCCCGGAGGCACCCGGTTGCTTGCCAGTGGCAGCATCCCCGTTACCGGGGGCGGTGTTAGCGCCACCCGGCTGTCCCCCCGTCCCTGCCGGCGGGCTCCCGGGGGTTGGTGTCGTACCCGCCCCAGCCTGGCTACCAGGATTGGCTGACCCTCCTGCGCCCGGGGTGGCGCTGGCGTCGTTGCCCGGCACCGGCGTGCCGGGAGCGCTTGGCTCACCACCCGGGGTTACGGCCACCTGCCGGCCGCCCTGATCCGGGCCCTGGTGGATAGCAGTGACGATACTGCCGGGCAGCTGTTGCCAGAACCCGCGCGCGGCGTAGCTGATGGAACCGGCCGCCAGCATGGCCACAGCCGCGGCTGCGGCCACCCAGGGCCGCATTCCTCGCCAGGCTCGCGGTCGCGCCAGCCCCGTGTGCTCCTGGTCCGGCACTTGAGTCTTTCGGGCTACCATGCCCTCGCCTTTTACTCCCGCCGCGCTTCCGGCAGGGATCAGGCCAGGGAACGGCTTGCCGGCGGCGGCCGCATTAGCTGCTGCCGCCCGCTCCAGCCCGGCTACCCGCGCCAGCACCGCCGCCGTGAAACCCGGCGGTGCCGCCGCTACCTTTAACCCCCGCAGGGCCCGGGCCAGCTCCCGCCAGCGGGCGAGTTCCTCTCGGCAGGCCGGGCAGCCCTCCAGGTGGCCCTCCAGGGCCGCCCTTTCTTCTCTTGCGAGTTCCTCGTCCAGGTAGGGCGAGAAGAACTCCCTTGCCTCACGGCATTCCATACCCTCTCACCTCGGAGCCGCCTGCTTCACGGGCGGCTTCTCCTCATGAGCCTCTAGCCATTGCTTTTTTGTTTAG
This sequence comes from Moorella naiadis (nom. illeg.), assembly GCF_051020825.1. Classification (NCBI taxonomy): domain Bacteria; kingdom Bacillati; phylum Bacillota; class Clostridia; order Neomoorellales; family Neomoorellaceae; genus Neomoorella; species Moorella naiadis (nom. illeg.). The sequence continues at coordinate 15,996 of NZ_JAXGFQ010000037.1, read as the reverse complement.
GCGCAGGCTCTATTTCCGCGCTTGTTCCCCCGCCATTTGCAAAACCTTCTCCTTCAGGGCCTGGCGCGCCCGGTTCAGGCGCGACTTCACCGTCCCCGCAGGGCAACCCAGCAGGGAGGCGATTTCTTCATAACTGTAGCCCTGCAGCTCCCGCAGCACCAGGACCGTCCGGTATTCCGCCGGCAGCTGTTTTAAGGCGCTGCGGACAAACCCCTGCAGTTCCTGTTCCGCCACCAGTTCCCCGGGATCGCCGCCGGCCGCGGCCACCTCCCGGGTAACTTCCCCTTCACCCGTATCCAGGGGGGCGTCCAGGGAAACCGTCGGGTGGCGGGTTATTTTCCGCCGCAGGTTTAAATATAAATTTACGGTGATGCGGTGCAGCCAGGTACCCGGATCGGCCTCGCGGCGGAAATTCTTCAGGCCCGTGTAGGCCCGGACGAAGACCTCCTGGGCCAGGTCCTGGGCGTCGGCGTGGTTACCCGTCAACTGGTAGCTGAGGCTATAGATCTTATCCTGATAAGTAACCACCAATTCCTCAAAGGAAGCAACGCCGTTTTTTTTCCCCGGCGCCTTTTGCTCACCAAGGTCCAAAAGAAACACCCCTGGAGGCCCGGATTCCCCGGACACTTATTAGACAAACGAAACGGCCGAAAAGTTCCCGCTTCCGGCGTGGTAAGGCAAGAAAGTTTATCTTTAGAGCGAAGTTTATGTTAAAGCGCAGCTGCATCCGCGTGGCAGCGGATCCTGCTTAACGAAGGCTTAATTAAATATAGAAAGCTACCTGCGCACTCCCAGTATATATTAGCCGGCGCCATCCTGCAACCTGACAAATGATGTAATTTACCCCGGATGATTAAATTTAACTTTATGCCCTTTATGTCCATAAAACGGAGGGGAAGCGGAGCAAAAGGGGGGATGGTACCGGTAAGGCAGTTAAATTTGATTTAACCTGCTACCTTAGATTGACGTTCACAGCTATCCGCAAAAAAATTTTTCCTGCCGGGAACTTTTTGTTTTCCTGCGGTGTCTAAATAAATGGTTAGGCGAGGAAAAGCTGTCCATTCCAGCAGGAAAACTGGACGGCCGTGTAGAATATTCCTCACCTGGGGAAGTTTCCCCATCGCAGTGCCAGCCGCAGCCTTGAGATGCAGCAAGGATCGCGAAATTAGAGCAAAGGAGGAATGTGCCGGGTAATGAGGTTTCCCGGACCGGCAGGCAAAGTAGTTTAACTCGTCTAATCGCCCTACATAAGGGCAAAAACTCAAGGAGGGAAAATAGTTGTTAAAAACTAGGAAGAAATGGCTTTCCATCCTGCTCACCCTGGCCATGCTGGTGGGCCTGATGGTACCCCTGGCCGCTCCGGCTTTGGCTGCCAGTACGTATAGCGTAAGCACAGTTATCCCGGTTTCGGCAGGGCAAGTTAATACCTTTACTCCGCCTATTTTTTTACAGATATCCATGGATTCAACCACGGCCAGTAATTCGGCAGGGAGTAGTATCGTATTAGATCTACCTACTAGTCCTTCCAACTTTGGTATGAGTGTAGGAAACGTAGTATATAGCGGGACCTTCGGAAATGGAACAAGTATTTCACTTAATCCTAGTAATCCTGTCACAGTAGGTGGAAGTACCTATTACAATGAATACACATTGAAAATAAATAGTGTAGATGCCTCCAATACTACGGCAACAACAGGCACAATTAGTATTCCGATTAATGCCATGTATGTTCCCGGTGGTGCCAATGGCAGTGTAAATATCACCGCATCGGCGCCAAATGGATCTGTTTTCTCCAACGGTACCATCACAGTCGCTACTGCTGGTAGTGGCAACGTTAATGTGGCGATCGAGAGCGTGAACTCAATAAGTGCTGCTTCTAACCAATCGCTTGGGGTTATTGACGTGAAAGAAAGTATGGCCGGAGCTTTGAGTGGCAGCGGGGCTCTGAAATTTACCTTGCCGCCGGGCTTTAGTTGGAATCTACCCACGCCTGCAGCAAATGCAACCACTGTATGGGGTAGTGGCTTAAACTTCGGCTTTTCTTTAGCAAACAATAACCGTGAATTGGATCTAAATGTTACTAGTACCTCAACTCAAGCTTCATGGATTAAACTACATGATCTTTCTATTAACGTCGATCAATCTGTCGCCAAAACCGGAACCGTGACGGTCTCGGTAAGCGGTGCCAACAATTTATCTTCCATGGATGTGGCCAATTACGGGGATTACGGTTTGACGGCTACTGCCCTCGGCTCAAACAACTTGGTGGCCGGCAAGGCGGCCCAGGATCTTGGCGAATTCCAGATTAAAGAAAACTTGGCCGGCAGCTTGATTAACAACCGTACAATTACCCTTTCATTACCTGCTGGACTGAAATGGGCTAAGTTCCCTGAGTTCGACAATAATCTTACGACCAGTAGCGGTGTAACAGTAAATTGGCAATCTGTTGGTAGTGATGCCCAAATGATTCAGGGCACTGTACAAGGGATTCCTAATGGAACTTCAAGTGCTGCAACTCTAGTATTCAAGAAGGCTGAAGTAACGCCTGCCATCGATTTCAGTGGTGATGTAGCTGTTACTTTGGGCGGCAGCGAAGGTCTAACAGGTACCTTGACGTTGGGTAAAGTCGCGTCTGGTATTACTGTGAGTACATCCAGCACTCCGCCCGATGTTAAAATCGGTATGGCCGGCCAGTCTGTTGGCGATTTGACTATTACTGAAAACGCCGCCGGCAATATTGACAGCACAATAACTTATTCAGCCATTGATACTCACAGTACCAGTGGTAACGGCAGTACCTATGGCCTAGTTATAAAGAATTCGACCAACAGTCAGGCCTCACTTTTAGTTACGTTGCCTGCGGGAGTAACTTATACTTCCACTCCTACAATTAGCGTAACCAGCGGCGATCTCCAGCTTGACACTGCAGCAGCCACTACCAGTACGGACTCTACAGGGGCGGGTGTCTTTACTATTCCGGTAAAGAGCACCAGCACTACGCCCAGCACTATCAAGATCAGCGGCATCAAGATCACTATCGATCGTACCGTCCCTGAAGGCCCCATCGCCATGAAGGTAAAAGGTACGGCGGTTAATGAATCTACATTCTATGCTGATGGTACTACGATTAAGTCTACTGATAGCGCTATTTTCACCAATAACACCACTGCCGCAAAAGTTACGGTGGCCAACTGCGTAACCCCGGCTCCCGAACCGACTAAAGCTACAGTAGTCTTCACCATTGGCAATACCACCTTTACTGTCAACGGTGTAGCCTCAACTATGGATGTAGCCCCATATGTGGCAAATGACCGCACCTATGTACCTGTACGTTATGCCGCCCAAGCACTAGGTGTATCGCCTGATAACATTCTTTATAACGACGGAAAAGTAACCCTGATCAAAGGTGATAGGGTAGTTCAGCTGACCATTGGCAGCAACGTAATGTTGATTAACGGCGTTGCTATCACTATGGATGTCAATGCTACCACTACTAATGACCGGACCATGCTGCCCCTGCGCTGGGTTGGCCAGGCCCTTGGCGCCACGGTAAATTGGGATAATACTACTCAAACTGTTACGATGACTATGTAACGTTCATTTAACTTAGTGGAGTCCGGTTCCTTATGGAATCCGGACTCCTTTTCCTTATTTATTTAAGTTAAATTAAGTTAAATGCAATAGCAGAGTTGTTCTCTGGCTAGTATCTAGGCTTAGTTTTATGTGTAACCTTTCTGTGAGAAAAAGGGGTAATATCCATGCGTAAATTTATGATAGTAATATTAAGCGTTTTAATGTTGATAGTCAATATCCCGATCGCTAGGGCTAGTGAGGTTGCATATCCTCAAATTACTTTGCAACAGGCTATCGATAAGGCCATTGCTAATAGTAGCACTTTAAGGGCAGACAGCCTGATAGTTGATCAGGCAAAAGATAACCGCGATGCTGCGGCGCAGGCAGTAACTTTTGTGCCTGCTGGACCCACTACCCCCCAAGCAGAAGGATCTTTTAACGCTTTACAGCAAGCGGATCTCAATTGGCAGATGGCTAAGAGAAATTATGATGCTGACAATGACACGGTTACAATAAAGGTATATCAAGCCTACTATGGTGTTCTTCAGGCGCAAGCGGCCCTAGAAGCGGCAGAAAGACAATTACAAAATATTGAGTGGCAGCGTAAGATTGCCGCTGTGAGCTATAGGGTTGGTATGTTGAGTAATTCCCAAATGCTGCAAACAGATGCCAGTTATAATGGAGCCCAATCCCAATTAGCATCTGCGCAGAAAGCTTTGAACGATGCATATGAGAAATTTAACCTATTAGTGGGTCTAATGCCCGAGGAACGGCCGGCTTTGACAGATCAGCCAGTTTTTGCACCTCTGGTAATAAATAGTCTCGATGCCGAAGTGTCGCGAGTTTTGGATACAAGCCCAACGTTTTGGTTGCTACAAAAAAAGGTCGATTTAGCTAAACTAGCATTAGATCTATATAGCTTTGGTCCGGCCGAGCACCAAACATATAAGGCAACAGAACTTGGTGTACCAATTGCTGAACAAAATGTAGCAAGTATGCAAGATCAAATGACCCAGATGGTCCGGTCACTTTATTACTCAATTAAACAAATGGAAGAAAATTATAGTGGCCTGCAAGAAAAATATGCCATTGACAAAGAAAATCTGCGTGTCGCCAAAATAAAATATTCAGCAGGGGTAGCAACTGAGGGTGAAGTGATTGCAGCTCAAGTTAATTTAGCTCAGGATGCACAAAATATGACGAATCTTATCTGCCAGCATCAATTATTGGTAAAAGCTTTTGAAAAACCTTGGGCTTACGCGGCATCCAGTTCGAGTTCAAGTAGTAGTACAAAATAAAGTTAGTTACCATTTAAGGCAGCCTATCTTTTTATTTTAAAATACGCCGGCTTCGAACCGGCGCTTTTAAATATCTATTATGGCTAATATAATAACCCTTTACTTATAACATTGACCATCTTAATTTTAATTAGTTATGATTACATATGTTCAGTTATGAATAGGATCTAACTATCAACCCTGGTGTAATTTTAACCCACCATCCTCATCTTTTCCTTTTATAGATAATACTTTTTTGTTATAAAAACCATCAAAGCGAATAGCAAAGTGTCTATGGCCGCTAAAACCACAAGTTCCGGCAGGATGAGAGGGAACCCATCTCCATCAAGAAGGCTTTTCGTACGTTATCACAAAAATTGGTCAGGAGCTTCAGGCAGACAATAATAGACCACTGACTACCGGCTGTCCTGGTGTTAATGGCCAGTATGCCATCGCCTTAAGGATGGTGATGGTAGCTTATGTAAACAAAATTGCGGCATATAAGCTCTGGGGAACGACCTATGGTCCTTGCTGATTTGCCTTTGCCTTAAATGGCGATGAGATTTAAAATCAATTCTATAATATGCTTTAACCTTTTTTCTATATTTCTGGGGCTTAGAGGGTCTTCCTGCCAGAGGACGGCCAAGATGTCCTTGTTGGTAATATAACTGGAGCAGAGAGTATTGATGCTGGTCAGAATTTGTTTGGGGTCCAGATCGGGACGGAAAACACCCCGGGCGATACCTTCTTCGAGGATGGCTTTGAGGCTGGGCAGCCCTTCTTCCCAAATCTCCGGCAGCACCTTGCGGGCATAGTTGCCCCCCTGCAGGGCTTCCCAGGCCATGAGCCGTGGATAGTTGGGGTTGGCGGCCAGATAATAAAAGTAATTGCGGATGGCCTCCGCAACCTGCTGTTTTAGATTGCCTTTTTCGCTGAAGGCTTTTTTCCCGGCGGCCAGGCTCCGCTCAAAGTTTACCTTGAGGACGTAGGTATACAGTTCTTCCTTGCTGTTAAAATAGTGATAGAGCATGCGCTTATTTATCTGCGCCAGGCTTGCTATTTCGTCTACCCGCGCCCCGTCGATGCCCTTGGCGGCAAAGACCGCTTCGGCGGCAGTCAAGATCCGATCCTGGCTGCCTTTGGCTCTCCTTTCCATAATTTACTCACACCTTATCTTTTTTCAAGTTAATGATACCCTGACAGTCTCCTATGCCGTCAGGGTAAATTTTACACCAATTGGCTTAGTTTAGCCAGGCATTCCGGTTGTTATTGTCACCGCGACGGATACGAGATGCCGCCGTTAATCGGCAGTCCACCTTCTGGACGCGGTCTTGCCCGTTTAGTAAAGGTAATAGCCGGCAGCACCGCTAGGAAGGCCATCAGGCCTAAGGCCAGGACATGCGGCAGGATATAACTTATATCAAGCTCCTTCAGGGCGACCTGCCGGAAGCCCAGGACCATCCAGGTGGAGGGCAGCAGCCGGGCCAGGTAATTGATAAAAGCCGGGATGTGGGTGCCGGGCCAGGTATAACCGGAAATCATAAAGAAGGGGACGGACAAAAGCATCACATACCTGGTAACCTGCAGGGAGTTGGGCGCGTGGAGGGAAATGAAGAAACCGGCGCCGGTGATGACCAGGTCGTAGAGCAGGCCGAGCAAAAGGATAAGGGGCAGGGAGCCGCCGATCTTCACGTGGACGAAGCGGGACGCGAACCAGAGCAGGAGGGCGTAATTAAAGAAGTTGGCGGTGAAATAGGGGATGACTTTACCGGCGAAGATTTTCCAGGCCGGTACGGGGGCGCTTAAAAATTGTAGCCAGGTTTTCCGCTCCTTCTCCCGGGTGATGGTCAGGCTGACGCTGAGGAGGCCGATCTGGTGCAGAATAATCATGATTAAACCCATATATAAGAAGTTGGCGTAGCTGAATGTGGGGTTGTACCAGACCTCGGTGTTCAGGGAAACCGTGTCCATAATGGAGCGGATATCGTTTTTGTTATAACCCATGTCCGCCAGGTAGGAGGCTGTGTTGCTGACGCTGAACTCGTTAAATACTTCGCGAATGTATTTGCGGGTGTTGTAACCCCAGATTAAATTGGAGCCGTCGTAAACGGTCAGGACCCGGGTCAAGGTGTGCTGGGCCATATCCTGCTCAAAGTGCTCCGGGATGACTACGCCGGCCCGTACCCTGCCGCACTTCATGCCCTCCTGAAGCCCCGGGTAGGTCTTGATGGCGTCCACCACCTGGAAGTGGGGGCTGTTGGCAAAGGCGGCTGCTACTTCCCGGCTGAGTTTGGAGTCGTCCAGGTCGACGATGGCTATAGGCACGTCGTTAAGGACGGCGCTGGCATAGGCGGCGCCGAAAAGGGCGGCATAGCCGAGGGGGACCAGGAAGACCATTAAAAAAAGGATCTTCTCTTTAAAGATGTGGATCATTTCGTAGTGGGCGATGTTCAAAATCTGCCTCATGAACCTTCCTCCTAACCCCGCGAGATAAAGACAGCTGCTGCCCCGTAGCATACGGTGGCGACGGCCAGCATGGCCAGGATATAATGGGACATCAAAGGCCAACCGGCGTTTTTGCAGGCGAAGTAGTTTAGCCCCTGGAAGAACCATGTCTGGGGCAGTAACCAGGCAGCTTTTTGCAGGTAAACCGGCATGGCCTCCAATGGCCAGGTATAGCCGGACAGCACAAAGGAGGGCAGGGCGATAATCATTCCGAACCTGGCGGCGTCGACGGCGTTGTGGGCAAAACTGGACGCCAGAGTGCCGATGGCGTGAATGGCTATGGCGAAAGCCAGGGTGAAGAGGAGAAAGGACGGCCAGTTACAGTTAAGGGGCAGCTTAAAGACGCTGAAGGCCAGAACATACAGGGGCAAAACGATGGCCATGAAGATAAATACTTGGGCTATCGATTTGCTGGCGAAAAATTTAAATTTGGAAATGCCGCTGGCCTTGATTTGCAACCAGCTCTTCATACCTCGTTCGCCGATGACGTTCAGGCACGCCGCCAGGGTGCAGCACTGCTGCCAGATGTTTAAAGCCAGGGCCAGGACCAGGAAGTAGGCGTAGTTGAGGGCCGGGTTGAACCACGGTTCCTCGTCGAAGTCGATGGCTTGGTAGGCTGCTTTAGCTTGGTGCAATTGAACTCCCCGGGCCACCAGGGCGCTGACGCCGGCCTGGGCGCCGACGGTGCGGGTAACGGTCAATAAGGCGGCGGAGGCATTGGTGGCGTAGATCATGTTGCTGCCGTCAATAATCGCCAGCACCCGCGTCTGCCGGCCGAGGGCTACGTCCCGGCCGAAGTTCTCGGGAATTACGACGCCCACGACGGCTTTCCCCTGCTTAATTAAGTCCTGCAGGTCGTCGTAACTCGCGACTGAGGCGACCAGCTTTAAATACTCCGCCTTGCCTATCTTCTCCACCAGCTCGCGGCTGGCGCGGGAGTTGTCCAGGTCGACGACCGCCGTAGGGATATTTTTTAATATCTGGGCGCTGTAGGTGGCATAGAATAATACTAGCCCGATTAAAGAGCCCCAGAGCAGGATGTTGCGCAAACCCCTGTCTCGCCAGAGGTAAAACACTTCGCGCCGCATAATTGCCAGGTTTTGTTTAAGCATCGCCGTCACCGCCCTGTGGGGCCAAATCATCGCGATGGAGCGTGAGACAGCAGGCCTGGGATTCTTTAAGATTGCCGTAATCGCCCGGCCCGGCCAGGGACTGGAGGCGAGCGTTCCATTGTACCAGAGCTGCTGCGGGCTGGTAAAGGGCTAATTTGCCCTGCTCCAGCCAGCCGATTTGCCCCACATGGGGCAGGAACTCGGTGTTACCGAAGGCCCAGATACAGGTCCCACCGGCGGCGAGGAAGTTCTTTAACTCTCGCAGGATGATGCGGCGCGAATCCAGGTCGATGGCGCCGATAAGCTCGTCGGCGAGGAGCAGGCGGGGGTTGTTGAGGAGGGCGCAAGCCAGGGCCAGCCGCTGGTACGGGCCCGCCTCCAGGCCGCCTGCGGGTTGATTTAACACCTCACCCAGCTCCAGCGCCTTGATCAGCCGGGCGATATTCTCCCGGCCGGCGTTTTTCAGCGTGGCGATAAAGTCGAGGTTTTCCGCGGCGTTCAAATCATGGAAGAGACTGCGCTCCTGGGTGACCAGGCCCAGGTATTTTTTAAACCCCTCGTTCTTCTGGACATCCATCCCGGTAACCTCGACCTTCCCGGAAGTGAACCTGTCGATGCCGGCGAGGATATGGAGGAGGGTCGTCTTGCCGCTCCCTTTCATTCCAAAAATCCCCAGGCATTCGCCGGCTCTTACTTCCAGCGCCAGGCCGTCCAAGACGGTTTTTTGGCCGATTTTTTGCGTCAGGTCTTTGACGGCAATGATTGTCTCCATTTACTGTTACTTCCCTTCCAGGATTTTTACCCTGGCCGTCATGCCGGTTTTTAAGACCAGGTCCGGGTTGGGGACGTCGATTTTAACCTCGAAGCTCCGGATATCATGCTCGTACTGATCGTTAATCGCCTTTTTGACGGCAAACTCCCCGGCGTCGTTGATCCATACGACCTTGCCTTTAAAGACTTTGCCCGGGAAGGCGTCTGCCGTTATCTCCGCTTCCTGGCCGAGGTGGACGCGGCCGATCTTCTTTTCGCTTATGTAAACCTTGACGTAGGTATGGAGGAGGTCGGTAATTTCAAAGACCGGGGTCCCGGCGTTGACCATTTCGCCCTGCTCGAGGAGTTTTTGGGTGATGAAGCCGGCCATGGGGGCCTTTAAAACGGCGTCGGCCAGGTAGGCATTTGCCTCCTGCACTGCACCGCTGGCTTGCTTGCCCTGGCCGGCGGCGGCCTCTTGTTGGGCCTGGGCTATCGCCACCCCAGTGCGGGCCGATATTGCCTGGTCAAGCATGGCCTGGGCCTCCTGCAGTTTCTTTTGCGCCGCGTTGTAGCCGTTCTGTGCCCGCTCGTGGCTGATCTGGGCGGCGTTGTAGCCGTTTTGGGCCCGTTCGTAGCCGTTTTTGGCTTCTTCTAGTTTGCGGTCATCGATGGCTCCCTGGTCGTGGAGGGCGCGGAGGCGGTCGTAGAGGTCTTTGGCGTTGTTCAGCTGATCTTGGGCATCTTTAACGCCCACCTCGGCTGCGTTTACTTGATCTTGAGCGTCCTTAACGCCCACCTCGGCCGCGGCTACTCCTGCTTCGGCCTGTTTGATCTTGGCTTCGATCTCCTGGCCCTGGTAGATGACGTTGTTACTGGCCTGGTTTATCTGCCCCTGGGCGGCGGCATAAGCCCCTTCGGCCTGGGCCAGCTTGGCATTCAGCTCGCTACTGTCCAGGCGGGCCAGTTCCTGACCCTGCTCTACCCTGGCACCCTCGTCGACAAGCAGGGTTTCGATTTTGCCGGGAATTTTAAAAGCTGCCATGGCGGTCCTGGCTTCGATTGTCCCGGTGGCTGTGAGGCTGTCGCGCTCTTCGGCGATTGCTACTTGCTGTTTGTAAAAGTAGTTGTGAAAGATTAAGACGACTACGGCGATGATGCCTGCCAGCAAGATGGTAACTGCCGCTTTTTTGAATCTGATGTGGGTTAAAGCGTTCACACCGGCCACCCCTTTGTTTTTAGTATACTAACTAGTTAGTTACTTATCTACATCTTATATATCGCCTGGGGGTGCAGGGTGTCAAACACGAAAAAAGCCGCCCGGAACCCGAGGCTTTCCTTTATTGAAAAGCTCTGCCCTCAGGGCACTTTTACCATGGCCTGGCTGCTATTTGCTGCCAGTCAAAGGTACTGGCGATTTTTTTCATTGGCATCTTTAGCAAAAAAGCGGTAGAGTAATGGAGACTGTAGTATAATAGGGGCGAAGGGAGGAGAACTTGAAACTTAGATTTACTGCCCATGCTGAAGTATGGAGGCGATAAATCATGAAGTTTCGTTATGATCCAGATGCCGACGCCTTATATATACGTTTTAATGAGAGCTCTATTTGTGAAACTGAAGAAATATCCCAGGGTGTATTGTTGGATATCGATGAAGAAGGCAAGCTGGTAGGCCTGGAGATTCTTAATGCATCTAAAAAATTGGGAAAACCTCCTTTGACTGTGGAGGTAGAGCTATCGAAGGCTGCTACTATATAGCCGGCAAGGCATAAATGTTGACAAGGCACCCCCGCGGGTGCTATTATTTTTTCGTTATTACTTCGAAGTCGTATTATACGGTTTCAAAGCAGGTGGTGGGATTGCAAGAGATCCAGCTTTTGGAGCTTTACAGCCGGGTGTACCGGCGGCTGGCGCCGTTGTTCCAGGCGGAAGGGTTTTCCGGCACGGGACCCTCGTTCTCTGGAAGGTGCATAACTGGGGGCCCTTGCGGGTAAAGGATCTGGCCGGGCATATAGGCATCCCGCCCAGCACCTTTACCGGCGTCCTGGACCGCCTGGTGGCCAGGGGGCTGCTGGAGCGGGTACCGGACCCGAAGGACCGCCGCAGCGTGCTGGTGCGGGGGTCGCCTGCCCTGGCGGAGCTGATCGGCCGGCTGACGGCAGCCATTGAAGGCGAATTGAAGCATATCTTCAATGCTTTGCCGGAAGACTGCAGCCGGCGCCTGCTGGCCGACCTCCAAGCTCTCAGTCAATACATGGAACGGGAAAAAGGTGAAAGTATTGGCCGAACATGAAAAAGCACAGCCGTGGGCGGCAGCGGGCCTGCCGGCAGCCGACGGGGGGGTTGAGGGTTCCTGGGTCATCCCCGTCCTGGTAGCCCTCATCGGCGCTTTTATGTCCATCCTGGACTCCAGCATCGTCAATGTGGCCATCCCGACCATCATGCACGTTTTTAATACCGACACCAGCACGGTGGAATGGGTGGTCACCATTTACATGCTGGCGCTGGGGGTTATCGTCCCCTTAAACGGCTGGCTGGGCGACAAGTTGGGGTTTAAAAAGGTTTATATCATCGCCCTGGTTGTCTTTACCTTCGGTTCTCTTTTGTGCACTCTAAGCTGGAACGTCGATTCCCTCATCGCCGCCAGGGTGGTCCAGGCCCTGGGGGGCGGCCTGATCATGCCTACCACTATGGCCATGATTTACCGTATGGTGCCGCGGGAAAGAATCGGCAGCGCCATGGGCGTGCTGGGGATCGCCCTTTTTGTGGCGCCGGCCATCGGGCCGACCCTGGGCGGCTACCTGGTGGAGTACGTTGACTGGCGCTGGATTTTTACCATCAACCTGCCCATCGGGGTGCTGGGGGTGCTCCTCTCCCTGATCCTCCTCCCGGATTTCCCGCCGGTCGAAGCCGGCCGGCTGGATGTCGGCGGCGCCGTAACGGCGGCGACAGGGCTTTTTACCCTCCTCCTGGCCCTGAGCAAGGGAGCGGATTGGGGCTGGACCTCAGAGGCCACCGTCTTCCTGTTTTACACCAGCGCGGTTTCCCTGGGCCTCTTTGTTTACCTGGAACTTACCTGCCCCAACCCCCTGCTGGAGCTGCGGGTCTTCCGCTATCCGACTTTTACCCTGGCTAACCTCATGGTGGTGGTAACTACCATCGGCCTTTTCGGCGGTATTTTCTACGTCCCCCTTTTTCTCCAGACCGTCCGCGGCCTGGGGGCCATGGAGACGGGCCTGCTGTCTATGCCCGGCGCCCTGGCTTCAGCGTTGATGATGCCGGTGACCGGCCGCCTCTACGACCGCATCGGGCCCCGTTTAATGGCGGTGACCGGGTTGGCCGTGCTGGCCTTTACGACCTATCTCTTCCATTTCATAGATATTGTTACCCCTGACAGGGTGATTATTACCTGGCTGATCCTGCGGAGCGTGAGTATGTCCTTTGCCTCCATGCCGGCCCAGACGGCGGCCCTGGCCGGGCTGCCGCCCGAAATGGTCGGCCGGGCTTCGGCCATGACCAATATTATCAACCGGGTGTCGGGCTCTTTCGGGATAGCCATCCTGACCTCGATCTTAACCAACCGTACGGCCCTGCATACTACGCAGCTAGCCAGCCAGTTGACAGCGGACAACCCGGCCGTTACGTCGTTTTTCCAGCAGGTGGCTTCTTACCTGGGAAACAGTGCGGGGGCGGCGGCCCAGGTTAAGACTCTGGCTACCACTTACCTGGCGGAGCTGGTGTCCCAGGCGGCTTTTGTAAGGGGAATTGACGATATTTTTGTGGTGATGGCCGTGTTCGCCCTGGCCGGCATCATCCCGGCCTTCTTTCTCCGAAAAGGGTCCGGCGGCGCCAGGCCGGGTTTCGGCGGCGAGTAAATGAAAGGAGTGAGCGGTAATTGTCCAGGAAGTTAATAATCATCCTGGTGCTGGTTTTGGCCCTGTTTGGGGCTGGCGCCATTGCCTTTTATTACTACTACGAAAATATCAATTTTGCCAGTACCGACGATGCCCGGGTGGCGGCCGACACGGTGACGGTGAGCCCGGAAATAGCCGGCAAGCTTCTGGAATGGCGCGTCCAGGAAGGCGACGAGGTTAAAGCCGGTCAAGTCCTGGGCCGCCAGGACCTGGAGGCGTCCCTGACTTCCAGCGCCGTGAATCCCCAGGCGATGGGAACGGCGGCCGGCGTGATGGCCGGGAAAGCCGAAATTGAGTCGCCGATCGACGGCCAGGTAATCCAGTCCAAGGCCGTGGTTGGGGAGATGGCGGCCCCGGGCATGGCCCTGGCGATCATCGCCGATACGGAACACCTGTACATCAGTGCCAATATAAAAGAGACGGCCATTGAAAAGGTCAGGACCGGCCAGGTGGTGGACGTTAGTATCGACGCCTTCCCGGGCCGTCATTTCAGCGGCAGGGTGACCAGTATCGGCCGGGCGACGACCTCGGTATTTTCCCTGCTGCCGGCCCAGAACTCCAGCGGGAACTATACCAAGGTCACCCAGGTCATACCGGTGAAAATCCAGCTTTTGGACGCCGGCGATGTTAAATTGATGCCGGGGATGAATGCCACGGTGCGGATTCATATCAGATAAAACACTTTTTCTTTCGGGAGGGGCGCAAGCCATGCGAATGCGGGGGAAAAGGGCGATAGCCCTTTTGCTTACAGGCATCCTGGCCCTGGGCGCCGCCGGTTGCGGGGCCGGGGCCAGCGACCAGGTGGCGGTTAAGGTTGTTGCAGCCAGTAAAGGGAAGATTGAGGCGACGGTAGAAGTAACCGGCTCCCTGGCGCCGGCGCGGACGGCCAATGTCGTCAGTAAACTGACGGGGCAGGTGACGGCTGTAAAGGCCGATGTCGGCGACCAGGTGCGGGCCGGCCAGGTGCTGGTGGAGATTGATACCAAAGAACTCCAGGCCCAGCTCCAGCAGGCTGAGGCGGCCGTCCACGGGGTCCAGGATCAGGCGGAACAGGCGCGCATCGGCATGGAGGCAGCCCAGGTAGCCATCGCCAACGCCAGGGTGGCGCTGGACGCCGCCCAAAAATACTATAACCGCATTAAGGCCCTGTTGGATGCCGGCGCGGCGTCCCAGAGCCAGATGGACGACGCCCAGACCAAACTGGACCAGGCGAAGAACGGCTACGACGCTGCCAACAAGCAGTATGAAACGGCTAAAAAACAATATGAAATCGCCTCCGGCTCTGGCTTGGAGCAGGCGGAAGCTGCGGTTAACGTTATCAAAGTGAATATGAGCAATGCCAGCATTACCAGCCCCATCACCGGCGTGGTCACCAACAGGAACATAAACCCGGGCGAAATGGCGGCTCCGACCAGCCCCCTGCCCCTGCTGATCATCGCCGACACTTCCACCCTGAAGTTCCAGGGAACAGTCGGCCAGGAGGCCGTACCGCTGCTGGCTACCGGCCAGAAGGTTACGGTCACCCTGGACGCCCTGCCGGGCCGGGAGTTTAACGGGAGCGTGACCCAGGTGGGCCCGGTGGCGGCGGCTTCGGGACAGCGTTTCCCGGTAGAGATCAGCCTGCCCAACCCCGGCGACCTGAAGGCCGGTATGACGGCCTGGGCGATTTTTAAACTCGCCCCTCCGGAGGGCATTGTCGTCCCGGCAGCCGTCGTCCGCACGGATAACGGCCAGGACTATGTCTTTGTGGTCAAAAACGGTAAGGTAGAGCGGCGGCCGGTTGTCCTGGGCTTAAAGAATGACACCCAGGTGATGGTGCTTAAGGGCCTTGACCCCGGCGAGCAGGTGGCCGTGACCAACGTGGGCGTGCTGCAGGATAAGATGGCAGTGACGGTGGAGTAATGTTAGTTCAGACGGGATTGACTGGATAATGGGCTAATGTTAGGATGTAAAGTAAAGAAATACTAAGGTAGGTCCTGTGCTTAGGAGTATGGGGTTTGCTAATGAGAGGGAAGCACTTAAGGAGCAGGCTTTACTCCTAATTTTAAGCAAGATAAACCGATATCGAGCCGAATGCTCATACTACGAAAAAAAGTATGGTATGTACTTCCAAGCTATGAACTTAATTGGAACAACCTGCTTTCCGCGGATCTGGCCTGGCAAATGAGTAAAAAGTCCCTGGAAGCAAATCGTGATGCTTTAGTATTAAAGACTTGTAAGAGTTACTGGGATGTCCAATCGGCTCAGGAAAAAGTAGATGTGCAGCGAAAATTAGAGCAACAAGCGTTATTAAACTTGCAAAACGTTCGTGCCGGGCTTCAAGCGGGAACGGTTCCCCCCTCGGCAATTGTGGCCGTGGAAGGCCAGTGGAACAGGCTCAAAATAACCTCCAAGCTGCTAAAAAAGCCCTTGATGATGCCTATAATACCTTCAACCTATAGATCGGGATGGATGCAGGTGAGAAGCCAATTTTAGTCGATAATCCCAAATATGAACCTCTTGAAATTACCAACCTGAACTATGAAGTGGAGAAGGTAATCGAAAATAGTCCGAGCATCTGGCTGGCTCAGCAAAAAGTAACCTTGCAGAAATGGGCGGCCGATATGATGTTTTTTACCGGCCAGTATACCCCTTACCAGGCCAGGCAGATAGCCGTCGATCAAGCGAAACTGGACGCCGCCAACGCCAGTGATCTTATGAAAATGGTAACCAGGCAGTTATATTATACGACTAAAAGCCTGGAGGAATCTTACCAGGCGGCTCTGGAAGCCGAAAAAAATAGCGCAGGACACTAGCGTTGCATAAAAATCTGCAGCTTACCCCAAGGCAATATATGGAAACTGGATACGTGTAACATAATAACATT